>JBDLIZ010000059.1:0-16047 GCA_039714615.1 Pseudomonadota bacterium
TCCCTTACATACACCTCTCTCTTCTCTTTCCGCTTCGGACGTTGGTACGTCAGAATACTCTGAAGCATTCGAATGTGCGACTGAATGACCGGAAAGGGTCGTTCTTTCTCGTTTAGTGGCGACTTATATTAGCCATTACTAAACGGGGATTCCCGGCCAACTCCTGCCCTTTACTGGAAATTGATGAACGGCAAACTCATACTCATTCCGGCCATTCACTTGATATACATGCAGCATGGTTTGTAAATCCTTTTAGGCAATGTAATATGTGTCTAACCCATTGAAATAATGATGGTCAAAATACATATATTGCCTAAAAGTCACAAAACAATTTTTGCATTTAGGCAAACTAATTGTAGTTAGCCGCAAATAGAAGAGAGGTGCCTACAAATGACTGATGAAGGGAAAACTATGCTCTCGGATTCAGCGATTAAACAAGCCGTCAAAGAACGTTATGGGAAATGCGCAGAGGCCGAAATAATCACGGCGTCCTGCTGTTGCCCCAGCGACACGCCAAAAGGTTCTAGTTTCGCTACAGAGCACGGACTTTACACGCCAGAAGATTTGTCGTTAATACCGGAAACCGCTCTCAGCCTCTCCAAAGGCTGTGGTAATCCTACCGGTTTTTCTGAATTACAGCCAGGTGAATTTGTTGTAGATTTTGGTTGTGGCGCGGGAATCGATGTCATTCTCGCCGCTCAAAAAGTAACATCTAGTGGTACCATAGTTGGTGTAGACTTTGCACCTGAGATGTATGAGCGTGCAAAACAAGCAGTAGTTGAGACAGGATTTTCCGATACGATTGAGATTCGCATTGCTGATTTGGATAAGACCGGTTTCCCAGACAGCGTTGCTGACGTAGTCATATCGAATTGTGTAATCAATTTGTGTCCGGATAAAGAAGCAGTGTATCGAGAAGCTTTCCGTATCCTAAAGCCCGGCGGCCGTCTCGCCATATCAGACATAGTGTACACAGAAAAGATTGACCCAAGTGTACTTGAACGTTTCCAATCCACTTGGTCAGGATGCGTTGGAGGCGCAATAGACGAAGATTCCTATTTCAAGGTCATTGGAAATATCGGGTTTACAGATATTCATGTTGTCGCACCGCATCTACTGGCTTCCACGGAGTTGGAGGAAATGGCCTGCTGTCCTGGGCCTGAATACACTCCTGTTCCATCCAAAGAAGATCTTGGCGTGGCCCAAGAAAAAGTCGCCAGTGTCAAATTCACAGCCATAAAGCCACAAATCAGCCGCTGAGCCAAAGCGTTAACAGGAAACCGTATTCAGTTATTCAGCTTGTTTCGTGATTGACCACTTCAGAGCTACTTCCTGCCGTTCAGATGTTTTCCTCAAATGACTGCAACGGGTCGTCTCCCGTCTTTTCGGGAAATCTTATTTTTATTCAGTCCACTATGTCCGGTTTTGAGCGGTAACTAGCCGTTCATAGCGATGGTGGCACTGCTTTCTGGTATTACTGACTAGGGCCAAGAACGGCCACAAAGCGACATTCCCCGTAACAACCTTCACTGAACACTTCGCCAGTCGTTCTACAGATGGGGGATGCCCATGCAGTGCACCGGACCAATGCAGGTGCCAGTCCCTGAGCACTTTCCAGTCCCTATGCAGTAACTTTCCCCTCCACACTGACCATGCTCGCTCTCTTCCGAACAAACGCCCTTGCCATCGCATTCGACGGTGCCTCGTGAACCTAGTCAAGGTCAAGTGAGACTATGCCAATATCATAAACGAAATACGCTCTGTTACTCCCGACAGTTCCACCCTGCGGTATGGGTATCGGGCCACTGGTGGTGAAACGCCCGTTCGCTTTACTGGCCGCCAGTGCGGCCAGACACGGGGTGCCCACGGCGTCAGTGTCCACTCCAAGCTTGTTCGTCTCCCTGTAGACCACCGTCATATTATTGCTCAGGGGGTCCAGGTTGCACTCCAGCAGTTCAGTTTCGACGGCATCTGTAAAAGAGCCGGCCAGAAACCATACCGCACCACCGGTCGGCTTGCCTGTTTCATCGACACCCAGCATTGCCGCGAACGGGCCTTGTACCTGTGTCCCATTGCTGGACAGCTCTGTCACCGTCTTGCCGCAGGGTTGGTCGATGTAGGAGGACGTATCGGACATTCGCAGGGAATCCACCGACCTAGTCGCCAAGCCTTCCTCACCGAGATCACAGGTGACAATATAGGAATCAAAACTACCATCATGAAACCCTACCCAAACGGGCGTGATATCACTCCCGGAAGATTTCGGGTCGTTCACAATAAAAATAATGCTCTCGCCGATGGTGGTATTCGCACCAGTGTCATTGCCCTTCAATCGGGCAATATCACGTAACGACGTATACGGCGTCGGGTACTCCCCCAGCGCCGTTAGGCATAAATCGCCCCGCTGGATATTGGTCGCATCGGAGATGTGGTCGATGTGAAGATGGGTAAGTAGAACAATATCGGTTGCTTTTAACCCTTCTGGCGTCTTCTCACATATCAACGTCGCAGCTTCAGTTCCATAGGCGTTTGGGATGATTGCAATCTGATCCATTGCCTGTGTCGCTGACAGCCATCCTGCAGTCAGTACCGTAACCAGTGCTGTATAACGTGTCTTCATAGCTTCTCCTCCCACGCTCTTCATCTTAGCCACGTTGCATCACAACATCCCCGGCTCTATGGCTGAGTCATACGCTTAAGTGTAGATGAGAAATCAGAAAATGCCGGAAATATGACAAGTAGAGGAACGGCAACTATCAGTACTTTTAAGACATACAGCAACTTACGGAGAATGTCGCTTTCGGGTCGACTCCCGCCGATTAGCGAAATCTTATATAAGGATTACATGTACTACCGGGTACCGGCCACAATCGGACCTTTAGCGCCAACAAAAAAGGCGACCCGAAGGCTGCCTGCTAAGAAACTGAAATCTGTTAAACACCCAGCCCTGGGCGGTAAGTCATCACATAGTGCCGACGAAGGGCTGACTGGGTGGTGAATGCACGATGCGCGATACACCTCGGACGGAAATAAATGGAGCCCGAGTGGGCATGAACAAGCGTCTTGTCCATGCCCGGGTCCCTGGTAACGTTTTCTGATGACTGCTATGGAAGCGGTATGCCGGTATTCAGCTCGGTCTCCGTTGCCGGGATGAATCCCGCCCGTTCGAGGATTACCTGGGCCTCATCAGACTTGAGGAAGTTGAGGAAGTCCTTTGCCGCACCGGGTTTCTTGCCTACTTTTTTCAACGATGCGGCCAGGTAGTTCACATGGTCGCTGCGGTTCAATGCCTGTCCATCCGGACCGGGATCGTCGTCGATACGCATCGCCACGATATCCGGATTGTGTTTGCGAAACTGCTGGAACTCGACCTCGGTGCCCCACACCGGGCCGACCGTATATCGTGATGGCAAGCCATCATTGATGTGGGCCGGTGTCTCCAGGTGGTGGACGGACGTTACGAAGGTCGTGGCATCCGTTGTGCTGGTGTAAGGAAACTCGTCGCAGCGTTTCAGCTGGTAGACGATCTTGCGCAGACTCAGGTCGGATTCGCCGTCAAAAATACCACCGATACCGCCGTTGTTCGCACAGGTATCAGGTCCGGGCGTGAAGACATCGTTAACGCCTACGGAACATACCGGGTGTGCCGAAGCCGGGCAGTCGAACGCTGCATGGCTGGCATTGGTGTACATGCGCCAGATGTGCCGTTCGATGCCCTGGGTCTTGATGTCCGGCTCGGAAATCCAGACCATGTCGGAGGCCATCACCCGGTACAGTCCCACTGCGGTGAGTTTCCCGTCACCATTGAACCCGTCCTTGCCGGTAAAAAGGACGCTGTCATCGTCGGCGATCGACTGGATGTCTGCGACCTGGTCGGTGTGGGCCATCAGAGCCAGCTGGTTGTGGGTGTAGGTGAACGCCTCATCTGCAAGACCAGCGTTAGCCAGAGTATTCATGTGCCCCCGAGCCACCGTGGTGTAGACATCCGGCAGCTTGGTCATCTGGAAACCAACACCCACGTCACTGGTGTCCTGCATAAACCAGTCATCAGGATCACCCGTAGGTTTTATGAGTTCCTGAGTAACGGGGAAGTCGGCAGCACGCCACTCGGCCCCGCCCTGCAGGATCCACTGCAACTCTTTTCCCGGTGGAATCGTCACATAGTGGATGTTGTCATACTTCGGGTATTGCTTCTTGAACTCGGCAATCAGGTTGTCCATGACCACGAACTGGTTGCCTGCCATGAACAGGGTCAGGTCTGCCTTGTCAGGATTGCCGTGGAACTGGGTGATGATCTCTGTCTCCGGTAGATTCTGCACCCACAGGGCCTGTGCTGCCACACTCGCCAGCATGGACGCTGCGGCCAGGCCGATTGATACTGTTTTTATGGTGTTTCGACTGAACATGATCTCCTCCTGTGTGTTTTCGCACGTTATTTTGTACCTTCAGTGCCCCTGGATTCAGGGGCGAAGGCAATTCTACTATCAAGGTTACGGTGATTCGTATTGAGTATATTTCTCAAACTTGGGTTTAAATGAATTTCGGAAACAGTCGTTTTTAGGCCTTAAGCACTTGTTCATATGGCACTGACTCAACGTCCAGAAAGGCTTGCCAGTTCAACCGATCGACGCAACACATGCATTAAGTTTAAGCGTAGACCACCTCTGAACTTTTTCCAGTGAATGTCGCTTTCGGGTCGGGAATCTCCGTTCATCAGGGGAAACAGCAGCTTGCGCCGGGAATGCGTGCTATTGTTAAGAGTTGCCGTTTAGCAAATACTGATATTCAATTCTGAGTGCGGCATGGGTGCAATCCCTGTACCCCCGATAACTTTCGCCCGGTTGTTGTTGCACTGCGTGTAAAGAAAACGGCGACCCGAAGGCCGCCGCATCATTGGTATAAAACCTGACCACAGGGGGTTACTAAAAATCAAGGATCTTATCAGCGTCCATAAAGAGATCCGCGATAGCGTCAGGTCCTATAATCTCAGCTCCGGGAATAAGGTCGTCTTCTTCCAGTCCGACTTCTTCAGCACAGGCAGGACAGACAGTAACCTTACCACCTAGCCCCTGGAATGCAGAAACAGCCTGCTCGAGAGTCGGTGCCATGGGATTAACACCGAATGCGAGAGCTTGCGGCATGCGATGATCTGCAATCCTTACTCCACCCAGCGTAAGAAACACAGTAACGTTACACCCTTTTGATTGCATCAAAGCGGCTAGCCTTACCCCTGTAATCGCCCCCTGTAAATCTTCAACTTGACGCTTCAAGTGGACAACGATGTTTTGGCTGCCATTGTTGCCATTACAGTTAGCAGCCATCGCCATAGGGCTGATAATCAGGGTTACCATGACCAGAAAACCAGCGATGAGTGTGCGGGGTCTTGATAGTATGTTTTTATTCATTGAGTAATTCTCCTCTTGATATTGTAAACAATGGACAACAGCGATTAGTCACTGTATGCGTTCAACTATTATGATGTTTATTTGAACAATGTTTGTTCGCTTATTGTTAAGCAGGTAATTAACGAACGGGAACAATCTACTACAGAACTTAACTTATAGTCTACAAACTAGGGTAGAAACAGGCCAAGATAGAAGCCTTGAATGTCGCATGGGGTCGGTATTTGTCGTCAAGTCATTGTTTATATAAGCCCTGACTAAACGACAACTTTGGGTCGTACTCGGAAGTACAGCAGAATTTACAGTCACTTACCCCAGGAACTTCCGACTACGGCCAGAATGCGACATTCCCGGCGTTTCTGGGAAGGTCTTAGATGCAGCAATACCGGTCGTTCCCATTTTTATAGCGAAAACTTCGTATACCGGTCAGCTGTCATTCAGAACATCAACGATCACAGCGCCACCCATTACCACTGTGGAGCTAATCCACAGGTCCTTGCATTGATGCTACATCAAGGGCAGAAATATCGATGCCTGCTCATTGGTCGTGGCACGCCGTTACGGAGCGGGGCTACCGCCCATGTCGCGCACGATCGATTCATACTCCGCCGATTGACGCATAAGCTGCCCCGCAACCTCGACCAGCCGGTCGATGTCCTCTTCAGGGAGCACGAAGCTCGTGGGAAGCTCCATGAAATAGGCACGCTCCGCCGGGTCTGGAATTTCATCGAAGCTGACATCAACCACATCGAGAGTAACTTTCGGCACACTTGCTTCTGCTTGCGCCTCGGTTGCACCTGCAAAGCGAGCCTCTGCGACCTGCAGCTCGCGCCGCCACTTCCAAATCTCGGCGAGATCCTTCATGGTCTCGACAGTTTCGTACGAATATCTTTCGATCGGCACGCCTGATGACTGGAGTAACTGAGAGGCGAAGCCGGGAGGTGACTCCCGGCGGTCCCAGTCGGTGCTGGGAGATGAGCGGGAATTCACAACAAACAGCACGATCCTTTCAATAACGCCGAAACCGACCTCTCCACGGAATGCCGCGCTCGCCGCCAGCTCCTGGATTGCCTCGAGTACACCGCGCACCCCGATATTATCCGTGACACCACCGTCTACAAGGTGGATATAGGGGCGTTCCTCGCTATTCTGGAAGTTCTGCATGTCATGGTAACGCTGCAACGCGCGTCCCGACGGTCTAGCGCGGGACTTGGGGTCGACGACATCCTGCACCCAGGCCGGGTACTGAAAGCCGCAGGTACCACCGTAATTATTGAAGGTTACCGGCGATAATACGATTGGCACCGCAGACGATGTAGCGGCCGCGCGCGAAAGGTGAACCGTATTCAGGTCCGAGCAGAGCAGGTCAAAGTCATTCTGAAAGAAAGCCAATCGCGCTCCGGTAGAGAGGTCAGTACCCGTTGCAATCGCGACAGGTCCGGGCTTCTGGAGAAGATCACCGAACGTTGCATTCTCGAACAGTATTTCGTCATAGTATTCGACGGCGAGCTCGGATCGCCCGGCACTGCCACCGACGAACTTCCACCAGTTAAACGGATTGAGGGAGCGCCCGAATAGCGCGCCCTGTACGTCACGCTTGAGGAACCGTTCCTCGTACTCGGAAAACAGACGGTCCCCATAGAGCGCGTATGCGAGTGCAGTAAAGCTCCCCCCCGACACACCCGTTATCACGTCAACTTCATCGATCAGCCGACGCTGCTGACCGTCAACCAGCACCTCGGTGCGGCGAAGCTCCTCCAGCACGCCGTACGAGAATGCTGCTGCCCGCGTGCCACCGCCGGAGAACGAGAGCACGAACAACGTGTGCGGGTCATTGTTCTGACGTTTCTGTATTATAAGATGGGGACGGTACCCGGCTTTTGGATCAACCTGGTCGATCGGCTCGTTAATTGGGCGGCTGGCGCAGCCTGCGAGCATCACGGCAGCGAGAAAGCAGATAATCAAATATTCAGTGCGCATATTATTGTTCCTTCGACACCAACTGCCGTTCGCATCATGTGATCGAAATTAGATGATAAGTGCCGTTTCTTTTCGGCCTAACGACTGACGGGGACAGTCAGAACGGGAGCGGCAGAGGCCCTGCCGGTGCTCTCCGCGATGTTTACAGACAACAGCGTGGTCAGGAGCCTGAAAAACTGCTTGGTAGCCTGGTCTTTTTCATCGATATAGAACCAACCGTCACGATACTTGACCGCCACGGATGCATGCCCGGGCTCGGTTCTGGAGTGGCGTACACGCAGTTGTTTCCCTACCATGCCCGGCGGCGGGTAACTAACGGCGACTCCGCTGGCCTGATCCTGTTCCGGAACCTCTACGGCACCTGACAGAATCTCCAATAGGTCGAAGACCGAACGCGTGGTAATACCGATTCCACCTGAGTCCTGTCCATCCAGCGCAAGAGATACCGGCAGTGTGATTCGTGATGAACCATTCGCCGGGGTAGATATCCCCAACAGAGTCAACAGTTCATTGACCTCATCTGCATAGTCTGGCGAATAGTGATCGATAATGATCGAGAAACGATCACCTTGCCGAGGGTCTTGGACCCAGTGCAAACGGTGCGCATGGGCCAGTTCCGTCATAATCTTAACAACGCGGACAAATCGCGCATCGGGCGTGCTTGAGGGAGACAGAAAATCCGGGTTGTAGATACCATTTACACCTAAGACAAGGGCGTAATAGACGGGGGCAGGGTCAGCCAGGTTTCCGGTGAGTTGTGCCAGTGAGGTCACAGACACAGGGGACATCACCTGGCGCGCATATTGTTCTCCGCCAACGGGTGTGTAGGAAATGGTAGGATTCTCCTCGTAAATGAATCCGGCGCTGAATGGCACCAGGTTGCCTGAGTAATTGTCACTGTCGCCCACTCCCGCCTCGATGCCGGCATTGGTAGCGATCCTGACGTTGGCCGTGACGCTGGCTACCGCCAGCAGGTTGCTTCTTTCCCCGTAACGGTTGCGCACGACAACCAGAAGCATCTGCTGGTTGTCCGTCTCGATAATGGCTTCATTGTAAGCGAGCCGTCCGCTGTGTATGGCGGCAGGGCCTACAACCGTGCAACCGGTCAGCAGGCTACCAAGCACGCAGGCGGCCACTGCTGCTCGATGGATGTATTTTCTCATGTAAGGCTTTCCAAGGTAGTCACTGTAATGTCGTTACAACGAAAGGGCCAAACTACCGCATAGTATCGGTCATGTAACCTATCCGAGCAATTGCGCCGTACACTGTGCAAGTCCGCGATTACTTTAGGGTTCAGTAGGGGGAAAATCCCTTTTTACCCAACACCTCTAATGTCTGATTACAGTACTTTCAAGACATACAGATACTTACGCTGAATGTCGTATTCGGGTCGAACTCGGTCATACACTGGCCATCCTTCGGGGTGGCCTTTGCTCTTATGACCGTCAGAGAGCCATTGTAAATGGCGATCCCCCTCCTCCTATGCAACGTCACCCGGAAAGGTTGTTTTCACCTGAAATTTCACCTGATCGGCTTTTTGACATAAAAAAGGCCACACAATGGTGGCCTAAGTCGTTGTATTTATTGGTAGGCGCGATTGGATTCGAACCAACGACCCCCACCATGTCAATCTATTCAGAATCCATAAGACATCCCTTGGATAGCAAAGCATTGAAACCTTAGTTAGGGTCCATTATACTATTGGAACCTCAGTGAGGGTTTATTTTTTACTTATGGAAAAAACATACAAGCGCGGACAAGTAGAGTGGGCTATCTGGCAATCCCTCGATAGTCAGTATGCATTTGGCCGCGAACCACCTAAAACCTTTCAAACCCGGATCAAACGGCTCCTCGAAATTGATCGGGCCGCTCCGGAAGACAGCCCTCGCTTTGCATTTTCAGAGGGCCCACCTAGTGGCCAGGGGGTTGACGTTTCCTTTACCCCCTTCGATGCCTTCTGTCTGGCCCTTGCGCTGGATTTACTGGATATGGGCTTCAAACAATCCGAGATCGTTTTCCTGCTCCGACACATCCGCCCTCTACTAAAAAACGAATTTGACTGGATGACCTCTCGTCGAATTCCACTCCGACAGGTGGCACTAGCAGAAAATCATCCCGACCTGCCCTCCTTCTGGGAGGGTGACCGACGCCTGGCCGATTTTCGTTTGTTTACCCTTATCCAGAAAGTGGAGCTTAAAGAACTCCATCCAAGTACCGCAAACGCAGAGGACATGAATAGCCCCTTCATCTATCAACCGGTTTTCTGCCGGGGCATTGAGGCCCTGGATTTAGAGATAAACCGCAGGAATTGGTCATTTCGGAAGGCACTGGTTCTGGAACTCTCCACCACTGCAACATTGGTCACACGGTTCCTCGATGAGGCACCCGCGACCAAGCGCGGTCGCGGTTAGTATTTTTTTGTTTAATTGAAACCCCACTTAGGGCTTACCATGAGGCGCTAAGATGACACAAAAGACAGACCCAACGACCCTGCTCCTTTATGAACTGGAAATCAAACTGCAGTCCATCAAACGGTTGACACCCTATAAAAACAATGCGCGGACACACTCGAAAAGGCAGATCCAGCAACTTGTAGAAAGCATCAAAACCTTTGGTTTCATCAGTCCGGTGTTAGTGGATGCCGTGGGTGGCATCGTTGCAGGACACGGACGCATTGAGGCTGCGAAGCTACTGGGCATGAAAGAGGTGCCGACCATACGTCTCGATCACCTGACGCCAGAAGAACTACGGGCCTACATCCTGGCGGACAACCGCCTTGCCGAACTGGCCGGCTGGGATAAGGAGATTCTGGCGATTGAATTCCAGGAATTGCAGTCTCTTGATCTGGGTATTGATCTCACCACCACTGGATTTGAGATTCCAGAGATTGATCTGCTGATCCAGGGCCTGGCGCCTGAACCAGACCCTCTAGACGAAGCGCCCGAGGTTGACGAGAATGTGCCTGTCATTTCCCGCACCGGTGATCTGTGGGTCTTGGGCGAGCACACGCTAGCGTGTACAGATGCCCTTATCGAAGCAAGTTTTTTGCGACTCATGGCCAACTTGCAGTCAAGTATGGTTATTACCGATCCGCCGTATAACGTCCCCATCGACGGTCACGTCAGTGGACTTGGTGCCGTAAAGCACGATGATTTCGCCATGGCATGCGGTGAGATGTCAGATGATCAATTCACACAATTCTTGGCCACCGCTTTCACACTGCTTGGCCGTTACAGCTTACCCGGCTCACTGCACTACATTTTCATGGATTGGCGGCACATGGGTGAACTGTTGACTGCAGGCAATACCATCTACGACAGCCTGAAAAATGTCTGCGTCTGGAACAAGAACAATGGCGGCATGGGCTCGTTGTATCGGTCCAAGCATGAACTGGTATTCGTCTTCAAGAAAGGCAGCGAACCGCATATCAACAACGTACAGCTTGGCCGCTACGGGCGCTATCGAACCAATGTCTGGGACTACCCGGGTGTCAACAGCTTCGGTGGTAGCCGCATGGATGAACTCAGGATGCACCCGACCGTAAAACCTGTTGCCCTGATCGCCGATGCGATGCTCGATGCTTCAAATCCGGGTGATCTGATACTGGATGCCTTCGGGGGTTCAGGCACAACCATTATAGCCGCCGAGCAGGTCGGCAGGCAGGCCCGCGTCATTGAGATAGACCCGCGCTACGTGGATGTCACGATTCGTCGCTGGGAGCAGGTTACCGGCGGCACTGCGATACATGCCAATACCGGTCTATCGTTTGATGACATTGCCAATCAACGCCTGAGCACCTGTACCAGCGCTATTTCATCAACCACCACACATGAGGTAACTACAGATGTCTAACGACTCCGATGATTCTGATGACAGCAAGGTCGGTTACAAGAAACCACCCAAACATACCCAATTCAAAAAGGGTCAGTCAGGGAACCCCAATGGTCGACCCAAGGGCACCAAAAACCTCAGAACTGACATGAAGGAGGAGCTCAATGAACAGGTAATAATTACCGAAGGTGGTCGGGATACCCAGCATTCAAAGCAACGCGTCATAGTGAAACGAACTGTACAAAAAGCTATTAACGGTGACATGCGGGCAGTAGAGATAGTTATCAAGATGAATGCACAGCACTCGGATAGTGATTCTGAAGAAGTGGGATCCGAACGCCTGAGCCCTGATGACCAGGATATTATCGATCGTTATTTTTCAGAGGTACATAAACACGGGAAAAACGATGATTCTGAGGATTGTAAACATGACGACTAGAAAACTTGTTCTAGAGGCAATCCTGCGGCAAAGCCTGGCGGCATTTATTGAAAAAGCTTTTCAGGTCGTCTCTCCCTCAGATCTATTCCTACCGAACTGGCACATCAACGTCATTGCCGATCATCTGGAGCAGTGCTACTACGGCAATATCAAACGGCTGATCATCACCATGCCACCGCGGAGCATGAAGTCTATCTGTGCGTCAGTTGCTTTTCCCTGTTGGGTCCTTGGCCAAGATCCGTCCAGGCGTATTATCTGCGCAAGCTATGCTGCTGACCTTGCGTTGAAATTCTCCCGCGATTGCAAAGCAGTCATGGGAAGTAACTGGTATCGGGAAGGTTTCCCTGGAACCCGCCTCGAGCGCAGTGCAGAGCATGACCTGATAACCACGATGAAAGGGGGGCGCTATGCCACGTCCGTGGGCGGAACGCTTACGGGGCGCGGTGGAAATATCATCATCATCGATGACTCCATGAAACCACAGGAAGGCCTATCTGAAGCTTCACGAAACGCAACTAAACAATGGTATGACGGGACACTTTATTCACGCCTGGACAGCAAAGCTGATGATGTAATTATTCTGGTGATGCAGCGTCTTCACGTCGACGATCTCGTGGCACATGTCACTGGTAAGGAAGAATGGGTACATCTGAACTTGCCCGCCATTGCCACTCATGACCAGTCTTTTATACTATCTGACGGTCGTCAATTCAGTCGACATACCGGTGATGTTCTTCATCCAGAACGTGAATCGCTTCGTGTACATGAAAACATCCGGTCAAATATTGGCAGCTTCAATTTCGAGGCCCAGTACCAGCAGCAACCTGTTCCTGTTGAAGGCAATCTGATCAAGTGGTCGTGGTTCTCAACCTATGAAACACTTCCTACTCGTGAAGATACAGATCAGGTCATTCAGTCTTGGGATACGGCAACAAAAGTCCACGAACTGTCAGATTATTCTGTCTGCACCACCTGGCTTATCAAAGGCAATGATTACTATCTCATTGACGTATACCGCGAGAAGCTTGACTACCCGGCATTGAAGCCAGTTGTTGTCAGTAACGCAGAAAAATTCAGGCCGGATTCCATCCTGATCGAGGATACGGCCTCCGGCAGTGCACTTCTTCAGGATTACCATAATCATCAACTCCGGGGTATCCCCCGCCCGATCCCCATAACCCCAAAGGGTGACAAGGTCGTGCGGATGTCGGCCCAGTCCGCAAAGATCGAGGCAGGCCAGGTTCACCTGCCCCGCAAGGCACCCTGGCTGGACGAATTCAAAAAAGAGTTCCTGGCATTCCCGAACGGGAATCATGATGATCAGGTCGACTCACTCTCGCAATTCCTCAACTGGTTCAATAATCGTCATGTGAGCGGGGTTGTCAAATTGACCGGCCTTTAATAGCCCTGCTAGCCTGCCTGTACCCAGATCAATTCCTGCTTGACGAAATATGCGGATTTTAAATGCCCAAACAACTGGCTTTCCCGGCCAGGGTATGGACGAATGGGTGGTATGGATGCCAAGACTCGCGACAATATTCTGACGACAGAAGATCTGGAAACCCTGTCTATCCATGACCTCCGGATGGCCTATGAGGCATTTATTCATACGCCCCCTCCACGGCGGGCCAGTCCGGATTTTCTGCGGGGAAATATCGCCTGGGCCCTGCAGGCCAGCGAGGCAAGAAAAAGCCCGACAACTCTCCGACAGGGCATTCTGAAGAAAGCCAATGGGACTGGCGCCCAACGCAACCCTTCCTGTAAGACCGGTACTCGCCTGATCCGAGAATGGCAAGGTCAGACTCATGAAGTCACTGTGTTGGATAAGGGATATCACTGGCAAGGTGACCACTACCGCAGCCTGTCCCGGATTGCCAAGGAAATCACCGGAACCCGCTGGTCAGGTCCCCGGTTCTTTGGCCTGAAGGAAACAAGTTAATGGCTAGCACTCCGGCACATCTCCCCAAACGCATGAAGTGTGCCATCTACACCCGGAAATCCTCTGAGGAGGGCCTGGAACAATCCTTCAATTCCTTGCACGCACAACGTGAGGCGTGCGAGGCGTATATCAAAAGTCAGCGGCACGAAGGCTGGCTGGCGTTACCAAGGCAGTACGATGATGGTGGTTTCTCCGGTGGCACTATGGAGCGCCCTGCCCTTATCCGGCTGATAGACGATATCAAGCTGGGAAACGTCAACATTATCGTTGTGTATAAAGTTGACCGGTTAAGCCGGTCGCTGGCCGACTTTGTACGGCTAATTGAACTATGCGACGAATACAATGTGTCGTTTGTATCCGTCACCCAGCAATTCAATACCTCAACCTCCATGGGCCGGTTAACCCTGAATGTCCTGCTGTCATTCGCCCAGTTTGAACGTGAAGTCACCGGTGAGCGCATCCGTGACAAGATCGCTGCGTCCAAACAAAAAGGCATGTGGATGGGCGGCGTGCCACCGCTTGGATACGATGTCGAGGACAAGCGTTTGATTGTCAATAAAGAGGAAGCGATAGCAGTCCAGCATATTCATAACCGTTACCTAATACTCGGATGCGTTCGCAAACTGAAGGCCGAACTGGATGAACAGGGCTATTCCAGCAGGATTAGACAGACAAAAAACGGTATCACTGGCGGAAATTCCTTCTCACGCGGTGCGCTGTATACCATCCTGAAGAACCCGCTCTATCTCGGCAAGGTCGCACATAAGGGATGCCTCTATGAGGGTCAGCACAGTGCCATTCTGGATAAAAAGACCTGGGAGCAGGTACAGGAAAAACTGGCTACAAATAGAATTCAAAGGAGCATGCGACTACAAGCTCAGAACCAGTCTCTGCTGGCCGGCCTGCTATTTGACGATAATGGCAACCCAATGAGTCCGACACATGCCAGCAAAGGCAGCAGACGGTATCGGTATTATATCTCCCAGGCCATTCTGTCATTTCGTGAATCAGACGGGGGCAGCGTCATCAGGATTGCCGCGAATCTGATCGAAAAGACTGTCACCGATGAAATCAAGCGCCTCCTCTTGTGTGGACATGAACTGCTGTATAAGGTGATCGATCGCGAGTTGACGGCAACCAATCAGAAGCAGTTAATAGCCAGAGCCAGCATGCTGGCAGACAACTGGGATCAACAGGGACCGCAAGAGCATATCCAGGTCCTGCAGAAGATCATCCATAAAATCGTTGTCGGTCAAAACAGAATTGACATCTTCTATATATGCCCGGCAATAACCAATGCTCTCCTGTCAGATGGCCATACACCGGATCTCAGTGACGGCGTTCCAGCAGACACCTATCAGGTCAGCGTGCCCGCACAACTTAAACGCTGCGGTATCGAGACAAAATTAATCATACCGGGCAAGGAACAGCCCGGCGCACACGAAAGAACCGTGCGCGCAATTCAGGATTCGTTGAGGAAAGCCTTGAACTGGAATCAGGCCCTTATCACCGGCAAGGCTGCATCCAAAGCAGAACTGGCGAGAAACGAAGGCGTTTCCAAATGGTACATTACCCAGATCATAAAGCTTGCCTATCTGGCCCCTGACATCATGGGTGCCATTATCAAGGGCAATATCCCTGCAACACTCACCCTTGTCAGGCTCAAGGAAGCCATCCCCCTGGACTGGAACGAGCAGCGCAACCTGTTTGGCTTCAGCAATACCAGTGCGACCTGAATCCCGGGTCAGTACTCCTCTGCCACAAGCGCATATTCGCTGGACTCCCCAAGCGTATTAACGAAATCGATGAGTTTGTCGACCTCTTCATGTTGCTCTGATCCGTAGCAAAACTGGATAAAATCCAGCAACTGGGCCCTGGTTACCCGGGCCACCCACCCGCCATAATCCGTTTGCTTGAGAGTGGCTTTTATACGCCCGGTCCAGTCGAAGAACTTGCTGTTGTAATGTCCGAGTGCAGGATAGTGCTCCAGCGTTTTCGGGAATGCAGGTCCAATCCCTCGCGGGATATTGCCGTTCCAGTCACCCCCATCCCAGTGAAAATTGGGGTCTGACAAATCTCCGATATAGGTCGAGCAGTAGGTCATCGTAGTGTTACCTGGTGATATCAGCAGGCTACTGACATCACCACAATAGCTCAGGTCGCACCGGAAAGGTGTAGAGAAATGCCAAAGGTCACCTGGGAAATCGGCGTTTGAGACAAATCGGAATTTTGCTGAAATTTCGCTTGGAGTAGTGCACTTTGAGGGTTAAATCCTACCCTCGTATTGGACGTAAGCAGCTGAATTCTTGTGTCATTGCCCCTGCCCTGCAGAGACGCAGGACAGAGACGAGACTGTATGGCGGAGAGGGAGGGATTCGAACCCTCGATGGGCTTTTAACCCATACTCCCTTAGCAGGGGAGCGCCTTCAGCCACTCGGCCACCTCTCCTTTTCCGC
>JBDLIZ010000060.1:0-16033 GCA_039714615.1 Pseudomonadota bacterium
AATATCTTAACCCCTAGATCCTGCAAGTGATTGTGCTTTGCCGGATCTAGGTAATACCCATAACGAATGGGCATAGTAACCATAAACCCGCGGTTCATCGCGGGTTTATCTAAAACTCCCAGAACTGGATATCTTACTCTGCGAGCCAGGTACAGGCAATGACCTAGGTGCCTTTTAGGAATGTGGGGGAGACAATTTATGGATAGTTACCGAATGGCGACTCTGACCAGGCCGGTTTTTATCCTGTCTGGCCGCGACTTCGAGGACACTACTGCGCACCATGGTTTGCGCAAGAGTGATCCCAGATAGATAGTCTCTTACCTGCTCATTCAGGCCCTCCCATAGACTGTGTGTCAGACAAGGATCATCATTATCTTGACAGCGCTTACTGCCACTACCGCAGCCGGTGGAATCCAACTTTTCATCTACGGCCAGAATAATATCGGCGATGGCGATGCCCGCAGGTTGGACCGCCAGGGTATACCCTCCCCCTGGTCCCCGGGAACTCGTAACCAGCCCGTGGCGGCGCAACCGCACGAATAACTGCTCTAAATAGGATAGAGAGATATCTTGTCGCGAAGAAATCTCCGCCAAAGAGATCGGCCCGCTGTTCTTATGCAATGCCAGATCCAGCATTGCAGTAACGGCATAGCGTCCTTTTGTCGTTAATCTCATCAATTTATCCCGGATATTGCTGTGTAGTAGCATCTTAGCAATACCCGACAAAATCAGTCAAGTATCAGAAGCTGTCTGGTTGAAAAATGTTCGAAGCGAAAATGCCAAACCAAACTCCGAACCCCCTTCATGGCCAGCCCTTTCGACCGCGTATTAATCCGATTTCTGCCGCGAGGTGATACTCTCGATTTCCTTAGGATCGATATCCGGGACATGACTGTCATCCACATTGATACCCATGCGTTTTAATACGCGACAAGTGTCCTCGAAACGCTTATCGAGTATCTGGATATGGTCCAACATGCTGTTGATCGCATTCGCCACCGGATCAGGCATTTCGCGGGTGGCCCCGTAGGCATCGAAACCGATCTTGTCAGCGATCTCCTGACGCTTGCGAGTAACCTCGTCCTGCCGGGCCTGCACCACACGCCCGGGGATTCCCACGACGGTTGCACCGACCGGAACGTCTTTCAAGACCACCGAATTTGAGCCAATACGTGCACCGTCTCCGATGGTGTGCGGACCCAGTATCTTGGCCCCTGCCCCGACCACTACATCATTGCCCAGTGTTGGATGTCGTTTACCCTTTTTCCAACTGGTCCCTCCCAGGGTGACACCGTGATAAAGCGTACAGTCATCACCGACCTCAGCAGTCTCACCAATCACCACCCCCATACCGTGATCAATAAAGAAACGTCGTCCAATGCGCGCCCCGGGGTGGATCTCAATACCGGTTAGCCAACGTGCCAGATGGGACAGAAAACGGGCTGTCCACCTGAAACCTCGACGCCAAAGAGCATGGTTCAAGCGATGCATCAGTACGGCATGAATACCGGGATATGCCGTCAGCACCTCAAACGTTGTCCTCGCTGCCGGATCCCGGTCAAAAACGCAGCGTATATCTTCGCTTACCCGCTCAAACATGAAGTTTCCTTAATAATTAATAGGGTTGGCTGTGAGTTAGGAATTAATGGATTCCCGCAATTGCCCAACGGTGGCTGCTGGGTATCCTACTTTCAGGTATTTCCACGGCTAGGAGCCTGTCGGACTTAGGACAATCCACTTCGGAAAAGCTGGATTTGGACAGCCATCGGCTGCTCAACGAGGGCCAACCAGGGAAGGTTGACATCAAACCGTCTTTGCCTCGCTACGATCGCCTAAGTCCGACAGGCTCCTAGTGCTCTATCAATGTAATTATTACATTGATAGAGCACTAGATCAGCGCGATATCCCGCGTTGAGTTGCCGTTAGAATCCCGCGCAGGATATTAACTTCCTTGCCTGTAAGCCGCACCCTATTGAACAAACGCCGCAGCCGTCTCATCAGATGCTTGGGATTCGACGGGTCGAGAAACTCAAGCGCCGTAAGCGTCTGCTCCAAATGGATGTAAAACTGCTCAACAAGCTGGGTTTCTGCCGTGGGGTCATTATCTACCCGGCTTGTAGCAAGATTGTTGGCGCTTGCCACATAGAGCTCGTAACACAGAATCTGCACGGCAGCGCCGAGATTCAATGAGGTATAGGAAGGGTTGCTGGGTATATGAACCAACGCATGGCAATGATCGAGTTCGGAATTACTTAATCCGCTCTGCTCGCGACCAAATACCAGTGCTGCATCACGCCCGCACCCTTCCGCCATCACCTTTTTGGCACCTTCCTTGGGGCTGAGTTGAGGCCAACTCAGAGTGCGCCGACGTACACTGCTGGCCAATGCCAGGGTACAGCCGCTGAGGGCCTCTGAAAGGGTACCACACAACCGCGCATTAGCTAGCACATCATCGGCACCCGAGGCGCGCGCACTCGCATCGGCATGGGGAAACAATCTCGGCCTGACCAGATAAAGTCTGCTCAGGCCCATGTTCTTCATCGCCCTGGCGCTGGCACCGATATTTCCTGGATGAGACGTCTCCACTAATACGATACGAACATTATCTAGTATTTCCATGGCATAGATCTTTCAGTCAAAAGGCTTAAGTATACCCTTCACGAGCGGGTATCCGAGTGCGCAATATGTCGAGACACCCAACCATTCTCATGCCAACCATTGTTAATCCGTATTTCTTAACATAAATTTCACTGCAACTACCCCTACAAATGATATATTTTAAAAATACAAGCGACTACAGATAAGCCCCATGCGTGACAAAACCGTGATAATCGTTCTTGCCGGCAGCAGCGGCAAGCGCCTCAAACCTCTGACTGACGAAAGGGCGAAGTCCGCCGTGCCATTCGGCGGAAAATACAGGATCATCGATTTCACCTTGGCAAACTGCCTGAACTCAGGTTTACGGCGGATCTTGGTGCTCACCCAGCATCAATCTCACTCCCTGCTGAAGCATCTTCGAGATGGATGGTCCATCTTCAATCCAGAGATCAGTGAGTACATCACTGCCGTGCCCCCCCAGATGCGCTCCGGGGAGAGCTGGGATTCCGGCACCGCCAACGCCATTTACCATATTCGTGATCTGCTGGAACGCAGTGCGGCACAATGGGCCTTAATCCTGACCGGTGATCAGATCTATCGTATGGATTACGCCGCCCTACTGGAATTCCATGCAGCGAAGGACGGTGCGGCGACCATGGTATATAAGGAAACAAACATTCGGGAGGCTCAAGGCTTCGCAAGCATGAGCCTAGATGACGAACAGAGAATCATTGGGTTCGATAACATCGACGAAGATTCCGAGGATTTCATGGTGGGAGATACTCAAGTTTTGACCTCGCTGGGGATGTACGTCGTCTCCATGGAATGTCTGCTCGAATGCCTTGAATCAGATCATAGTAACCAGCAATCGAAACACGATTTTTGTCGGGATGTCATACCTGCGCTAGCCGACCGAAAACCCATCTATGCCTATCATTTCGGAGGCTCTGGAGGTCGTGTCAGCGAAGACAACTATTGGTCGAACATCGGGACACTGGACGAATTTTACGAGGCCAATATGGCGCTTCTCAAAACCAAACCACCGATTAATCTCTACCAAGATGACTGGTTGATTAGAACCTATCCTGGCCAGCATCCGCCAGCGCGCACCATACCTGGGACCTCCGGTACAGAGGGGATCTGCATCAACTCCATCGTGGCCGGTGGGGTGATCATCGCCGGGGGCATTGTACAGCACTCTATCCTATTCGCCGACGTTTTCCTAGATGATGAAACCATCGTTCAGGATTCGTTGCTGTTTGAAGGTGTGCGGGTTGGAGAGGGCGCGCATATCAGAAATGCCATTATCGACAAATTCGTGAATATCCCCTTTGGAGAGACCATTGGTTATGATCTGGAGAAGGATCGAGCACGTTTTACGGTCTCAGAAAAGGGGATCGTCGTTGTTCCAAGAACGTACCAATTCGAGTAGCGCTTTTTGGTCGGAGGGAGTCGCAGGGGATAAAGCAGAGGGGTATCGGGATCGATAATCTCATCGATCCCGAGCATCTAGCACAAGTAAAACACTAAACCACCACCACAGAGTTGTCGCTATCACCATAGGGAGAGACGACATACCGGTCTGCCTCCCAGTCGTTCTCCCATTGTCTGCCATCGATGAGATAGCGGAATTGATAATTGCTGTCTCGTCTTAGACCCAAGACCACACTGAAAGAGCCGTCCTTTCGTTTTTTCATCGGGGTAGATTGCGTATCCCATTTATTGAATTCACCCACGACGTTCACCTTTTTTGCAGACCTGACGGCATCTTTGGGTAATTGGAATGTCACTTTGCATACGGCTTTGCTCTTCAGGTAACGTTTCTTCAACATCGATTTATCCCCTTTCGAGATGAATTGTGATCGGAGCATGATTCAACCACGCCTGAGGCTGTAAATTCAAGGTTGAAACAAGACCGTTTATCCGCGACTTCTCCCGTTTGGCATTCCATCACGAACTGGACATTCGATGCAGGATTTAGGTTGTCAGCCCAACAACCGATAATACCCTTCAAGCATTATTTGTAATAAACCTCATTACCATCATGATCGAACAAGGACCCTCAGGATCTCTTCCATTATCGGCTGTTTTCTGTTATGTCTTCTGGCGTTAGAATCGGTTCTCGCTGCCGATCAATCCAATGTGATAAAGACCTTGCAAGAAGCAGGCGCTACCGAGGAAGGCGAGGCAATGGAAGAAAAAAGAAGAAATAAATCCCGCATATGACTTTGGTTATTCCGAACCCACTCTGGCATAAAGAACCCAAAATTAGGCCACTGTCATATGTTATTCTCGCTGGGGATAAAATATGGGAACGTTCTAGATGGGGGGCCACAATATCCATATCCTGCTGGTGGAAGATGATCCGGATCAGATTCAACTGATCCAAGCGGCGTTTGATCAGCAAACCGAACAGATCGATTTGACCGTAGCCACCCATCTCGCCGATGCCCGGGCGCGACTCGGGCAGTTCAAACCCGATCTCGTCATTATCGACCTCCTGCTCCCCGATGGCAACGGACTCGAACTGGTGCCCAAATCCAAGGAAAAACTACCCTACCCCTTCGTGATCCTGACCGCACACGGAAATGAACACATGGCCGTTGAGTCACTGAAAAGAGGAGCCCTGGATTATGTGGTCAAAGATGAAAGGACATTCAAAGATCTACCTCATGTGGTTAGGCGTACCCTGAGGGAATGGGATCATATCATCGAACGCAAACAGGCGGAGAAGGCCCTGGAGAAGGCCCTGGAGAAGGCCAATCAAGTGTTGGAGGAAAGGGTCAAGGTACGCACCGTGGAGCTACTGGAAACCAATCTTCGACTACAACGCCAAATCACGGAGCGCAAACAGGCCGAACGCACCCTGAAACAACATTTTCGCATGGAGAGCATAGTTACGGCCATAGCCACGCGTTTCATCAACCTGCCCCGGCAGAAGATCGATGGGGCCATTCAGCAGGCCCTTGAAGACATCGGACGCCTCACCGGGGTGGACCGAAGCTATCTTATTCTGTTGTCCGAGGATGGGACATCTCTGAACAATACTCATGAGTGGTGTGCCGAGGGCATTCCGGCACAGATACAGGATCGGCAAGACCTGCCGGTAGAGTCCTTAGAATGGGCACTGAATCCCTTGCGTCGAGGCGAGGTTTTACATATTCCATCGGTGGATGAAATACCATCAGCGGCCGGTGGCTTCCAGAAGATGCTGCAAGCAGGGGGCATATGTTCCATTCTTAATATATCGCTATTGTGGACGGGGAAACTGCGTGGGGTAATCGGCTTTGATACTGTAAATGAAAGCAAAAAATGGAATGAACAAGACCTCACCCTGCTACAAACCGTGGCGACCATATTCTCCAATGCGCTGCAAAGGCAACAGACAGAAAAAAGATTAAGGCAGAGTGAGGCCCGTTTGGCCGAGGCTCAGCATATCGCACACTTGGGGAGCTGGGAACTCAATCTGATCAGCAATACACTGACCTGGTCGGAAGAGGTCTTCCGGATCCTCGAAGTAGACAAGACCCAATTCGACTCCTCTTATAAGTCCTTCCTGGAGCATATCCACCCGGATGATAGAACGTGGGTATACAAGGCCTATAGAGACTCAGTAAAAAACAAGACCCCCTATGACACCGTCCATCGTTTACGGTTAAAAGACGGACCCATCAAATACGTACATGAACGTTGTGAAACCTTCTATGACGGTGACGGCAAACCACTGCGCTCCGTAGGTACCGTACAGGACATTACCGATCGAAGACAGGACCAGGAACAACTGCGGCTGGCGGCCAGTGTGTTTGAAAGCACCATGGAGGGGGTCACGATTACCGATGCGGACGCCCGCATCATCGCCGTTAACCGGGCCTTTACCGAAATCACCGGATACGCCGAGGAAGAGGTACTCGGCAAAAACCCACGGATCTTGAAATCCGACCGTCACGACGGCGCCTTCTATCGAGGCATGTGGAAATCTATTCTACAAACAGGGCGTTGGCGGGGAGAAATCTGGGAAAGGAACAAGACCGGTGAGGTATTTCCCGCCTGGTTGACCATCAATGCGGTGCGTAATTCAGATAAGCTACTCACCCACTACGTCGCGACCTTCTCGGACATCAGCGCCTTAAAACATTCCCAGGCCAAACTGAACCATCTGGCCCATCACGATGCCCTGACAGATCTGCCCAACCGCTTGCTGCTCAGCGCCAGGCTCGAGCACTGTGTAGAAAGGGCGCGGCGTGACCAGGACCAAGTGGCCATACTTTTTTTAGATCTGGACGATTTCAAGCAGATCAACGACAGCCTTGGGCATCCCGTGGGAGACAAGGTATTAATACAGGTGGCGGCAAGGCTCTTTTCCAGGGTCAGGGAGGACGACACCGTTGCCCGTTTGGGCGGTGATGAATTCGTCATCGTGATGGGACAGATCGACATCGCCCGCAAGGCCGCCCTATTGGCGGAGGGATTACTGGCGGAGATCGCCAGACCCGTCTATGTGGATCGGCAGGAGCTGTTTGTCACCGGCAGTATCGGTATCAGTATTTTTCCCCAGGATGGGGCGGACATCGCCACCCTGTTACGCAATGCCGATACGGCCATGTACCGGGCCAAGGAAGAAGCTCGCAACAGCTACCAGTTCTACACTACCCGTTTCACTACCGATGCCTTCGAACGCATGCGCCTGCAGACCGATCTACGTCGGGCGCTGGAAAACCAGGAATTCGAGGTCTACTATCAGATGCAGACAGAAGTGACGAGCGGGCGCATCGTTGGGGCCGAGGCCCTGATACGCTGGCAACATCCCGAGATGGGCTTGGTAACACCTGCCAGCTTCATCAACCTGGCCGAACAGACAGGCCAGATCACCGCTTTGGGCGAGTGGGTATTGCGCCGGGCCTGTGAACAATGGGTGGTCTGGGAAAAACAAGGGCTGTTATTGGAGCACATCGCGGTCAATCTGTCTGGCCGGCAGATCCACCAAGCCGGCCTGGTGGATCAGGTCGAGCGGATCCTCGCCGACACCGGATGCCCGCCTCAGCACCTGGAACTCGAGGTCAGTGAAGGATATATCATGTGTGAAGTCGCCAGTGCCCAAAAAGTCCTGAACGGCTTGAGGGCACTGGGAGTCTCGCTTGCTATCGACGATTTCGGCACGGGCTATTCCTCGCTCGCCTACCTCAAACGCCTGCCCATAGGGAAATTAAAGATCGACCGCGCCTTCGTGCGTGATGTCCCGGCAGATCCCGAGGATGCTGCAATCACCCGGGCCGTTATCGCCCTGGGTAAGAGTCTGCGTCTAGAGGTGATCGCCGAAGGGGTGGAGAACGAGGCACAGCTAAATTTTCTCAACCACGAAGGCTGTGATCAGATCCAGGGATATCTGCATGGAAATCCCGCGCCCCCGGAGCAGTTTGAACAACAACTCATACGCATGGGAATTGAACGACGACCGCGAACCTCAGATCTATTGATCTAGCCTGGATAATTCATGAATTATCCAGGCTAAAGCAGACACTCCCTATTTTGACCGGTCCCTCAAGCCCTCTCCACTTCAACTCTGCTCAACACTCTGAAACTACAGGGATATCGCAGCAATCAGGAGGTAATGTTTTTTATTCTTCTCGATGAGTTTCAACGCTATGCGGATATGAGCATGGTCTTGAAAAATATTGTAGATCATCATCCGAATATCAAGATCTATGTCTCCGGATCATCGTCGCTGGCCATCAGCACCAGGATTCAGGAAAGCCTGGCCGGCCGGAAACGGATCGTGCCGATCTACCCTTTGACCTTCAGGGAGTTTCTTCATTTTAAGTATCGGGATGATCTTATCGATCAGATGGATAGGCTTGGCGCGCTTCAGTCCGACCGCTGTCCGCAACTGGTGCCGGAACTGTATGACAAGCTGAGGGATTTTCTACTGTTCGGGGGTTATCCCGAGGTCGCGCTTGCCGGATCAGTCGAGGAAAAACGGCAAATCCTGACCTCGATTTTTGACCTTTATGTCAGAAAGGAGTTGGTGGATTATCTGCAAATACAAAAGATACGCCATGTCAAGACGATGATTCAGTCGCTGGCGGTCAACCATGGCCAGGCAGTCAAGTATAACCAACTCGGCCAGATCGCCGGTCTGGATGACAAGACCCTCAAGAATTATCTCGAAATCCTCAAAGAGACCTATCTCATCCTGGTACAGCCGCCCTGGTTTCGGAACAAAAACCTCGAGATCGTGAAAATGCCGAAAATCTATTTTCTTGATAACGGCGTGAGAAATTACTTCATCAACAATTTCAATCCACCTGAACAGCGCGACGACACGCCATTTCTCTTTGAAGGGTTCGTGCTCACCGAACTGCTGAAAAACGGCGAACCGGCTTCGTCACTCAAGTACTGGCGCACCAAGAACAGAGAAGAAGTCGATGTCATCCTGGATCATGGCCCCCAGGTCATTCCCATCGAAGTAAAATACAAGCAACGGCTGAGCAGCTCCGACTTCCGAGGCCTGCGGGCCTTTAAAAAAAAATATCCGCACGCCGGGCGGCCTTATCTGATCAATCTTGCCTCCAATATCTCCCAGCGCGAAGTGAGTCTGCTGTTACCCTTTAGTCTTTTGCCGGAGAACATGCGGGGTGGATCGAATGACCATTAAAAAACGGCCCGCTCGCTACCGCTCCCGGACAAAAGGGTAAGGTCCTGGCAAGACGAAAACCGTAGTAGTCGTTACGGTTAACCGGCATGTCGTAGCTGCGATACGCACAACGGAAGGAGTCCGTAATGATGAGGAACCAAGAGCCGCCGCGCAAAACACGAGCCCCTCCCAACTCCGGTGCTGAAAGGTCACCCCGACGGTAGCGTTCATAGACCTTATCGTCATACCAGTCCGCACACCATTCCCACACGTTTCCACTCATCTGATTCAACCCCCAGGGACTGCTGCCCTGAGAATAGGACCAGACACTGGCGGTACTATCGTTTCCTCGGTTCATACTATTTCGGCATCTATTCTCTTCCCATGCCGCCCCCCAGGGATATTCCCTGCCATCCACGCCCCGTGCACCCTTCCCCCACTCCAGCTCCGTGGGCAGCCGTAGACCCGACCATATCGATCCGCCGACACCGCCGGACGCCCTGTTCATGGAGCAGAAGACCTTGCTGCCTCACATATCTCAGCACAACGCATCAAACGAGGATTAACTGTCGTAGACGGACAATCGATCGGGCACCTCGGAGCCATTGAATCCATAGACACTGAATTTGACAGCACCCAGAGAATTTGCATAGTGTAGGGTTTGCATTTATACCCATGACGAATGAGTATAGACGGCTGTCACACCGCGCTGTGCCATTTGTCCTCCACCACAACAATAAAACCCCGAGGAGTCAATCACATGTCTGCCATCACCAAAACCGATTTCATTTCCAGCATTACCGACGCCTTGCAATATATCTCTTATTTTCATCCCCCGGATTTTGTCCAGGCCATGGCCGAGGCCTACGACAAGGAGCAAAGCAAGGCCGCCAAGGACGCCATCGCCCAGATCCTCATCAATTCCCGGATGTGCGCCACCGGTCATCGTCCGGTCTGCCAGGACACCGGCATCGTCGTCGCCTTCGTAAAGGTGGGCATGGATGTGCAATGGGACACCGACGCCACGGTACAGGCCATGGTTGACGAAGGCGTTCGGCGCGCCTACAACGATCCGGACAATCCTTTGCGTGCCTCGATAGTCGCCGATCCCGCCGGTGCCCGTAAAAATACCCGCGACAATACCCCGGCGGTGGTTCATACCGAACTTGTGCCCGGTGATAGGGTGGAAATCATGATCGCCGCCAAGGGCGGTGGCTCGGAAAACAAGAGCAAATTTATTATGCTCAACCCGAATGACTCCATCATCGATTGGGTACTGAAAATCGTGCCCACCATGGGGGCCGGCTGGTGTCCCCCAGGCATGCTGGGGCTGGGGATAGGCGGGACCGCCGACAAGGCCATGGTCATGGCCAAGGAATCCCTGATGGATCCCATAGACATCCACGAACTCATGGATCGCGGCCCTCGAAACGCGGTCGAAGAGTTGCGGCTCGAGATCTTCGAAAAGGTCAACCAGTTGGGTATAGGCGCCCAGGGCCTGGGTGGAGTGACTACCGTTTTGGACATCAAGATCAAAGACGCGCCGACTCACGCGGCCTCCCTACCGGTGGCCATGATCCCCAACTGCGCCGCCACCCGACATGCCCATTTCATCCTCGATGGATCTGGACCAGCCAAACTCGATCCCCCTTCCCTGGATAATTGGCCGAAGATCAGCTGGGAGGTCGGTGAGGACGTGCGCCGTGTCGACCTGGATACCGTCACCCCTGAAGATGTGACCCACTGGAAACCCGGGGAAACATTATTGCTCAACGGCCGTTTGCTTACCGGCCGTGACGCCGCCCATAAGCGCATCGCCGATCTGTTGGCCAAGGGCGAGGGATTACCGCCGGGCGTGGATTTCAACGGTCGCTTCATCTATTACGTCGGCCCCGTGGATGCCGTGCGTGATGAGGTCGTCGGTCCGGCCGGCCCCACCACCGCGACCCGCATGGATAAGTTCACCGAAATGATGCTCTCTCAGACCGGACTGCTGGGAATGGTCGGCAAGGCAGAAAGGGGAGACCAGGCGATCGAATCGATAAAGAACCACAAGGCCGTCTATCTGATGGCAGTGGGAGGTGCGGCCTACCTGGTGTCCAAGGCCATCAAAAAGGCCCGGGTCGTCGCCTTCGAGGAAATGGGCATGGAAGCTATCTATGAATTCGAGGTCAAGGACATGCCGGTGACCGTAGCCGTTGACGCCAATGGCGAGTCGGTACACAAAACCGGACCGCAGATCTGGAAGATCAAGATCGCCGAGCTGGCAAAGGCGTGATCAAGCCCGTTATATCGACTCATGACGTCCCCCCTGCATGACGGGGACGCCATGGTTACATCGCCATGGGTGCACATATTAGGAATGTCATAAACCATTGTGTACCGGTCAATGACTGATTGATACCTACACCTAATCTGCACCGTCCTGGTGCAGATTATTCATTTTTTTCCCTCGGTTGGTGCGTTTCCTCCTTTGACTTGGGTGGGTAGCAGCGCTTTCTCACTGTTTTCATAGAACTTTTCATTTTGGCATAGGCCGTGCTAACGGCTTTGACCGCATAGGGTGCGGATGCACGAGACCGGTGCGACACCCAAAATACTGTGTAGAGCCCCATAGAACGAGGGATACGAGCGAATGAAACCGGAGAACAATCCATTGTTACAAAATAATATAAAAAAACCATTCTTTAGTATCGCGCTGATGTTCATGACGCCCTCGCTGGTCCTGGCCGAAGAGACAGCACAGCTGAACTCGGCCAATACGGCATGGATCCTGACCTCCACGGCCTTGGTGCTGTTCATGACCCTGCCGGGCCTGTCCATGTTCTACGGCGGCCTGGTACGTTCCAAGAACGTACTTTCCGTATTGATGCAGTGCTTTGCCATCACCTGTATGGTGTCGGTGGCATGGCTGGCCTTCGGTTATAGTCTGGCCTTCGATGAGGGCAACAGCCTCATCGGCGGACTGAGTAAGGCCTTCATGGCGGGAGTAGGCGAAAACTCCCTTACCGGCGACATCCCGGAGACGGTGTTCTCCATGTTCCAAATGACCTTCGCCATCATTACACCTGCTCTCGTCGTGGGTGGTTTTGCCGAACGGATGAAATTCTCTGCCATGTTGATCTTCAGCCTGGCGTGGTTGGTGCTGGTCTACCTGCCGGTGACCCACTGGGTGTGGGGTGGTGGCTGGTTGGGTGAACTGGGCCTGTTGGATTTTGCCGGCGGCACCGTGGTGCATATCACCGCCGGTACCGGCGCCCTGGTGGCAGCCCTCGTCATGGGGCGGCGCAGGGGTTTTCCGGAAACCGTGATGATGCCCCACAATATGACCATGACGGTAGCGGGCGCCGGTATGCTGTGGGTAGGCTGGTTCGGGTTCAACGCCGGCAGCGCCCTGGCGGCCAACGGGAATGCCGGCATGGCCATGATGGCCACTCACATGTCCGCCGCCGCCGGCGCCCTGACCTGGATGTGCGCGGAGTGGATCCGCTACGGTAAGCCCAGCGCCCTTGGTATCGTTACCGGCATGGTGGCGGGATTGGGTACCATCACCCCCGCATCGGGTTTCGTGGGACCGGCCGGAGCCCTAGTCATCGGCATCTTGGCCGGTCTGCTCTGCTTTACGGCCACCAATTTCTTGAAACGAGTATTGAAAATCGATGATTCCCTGGACGTCTTTCCGGTGCACGGTGTGGGCGGCGTTTTGGGCACCCTCCTGGTGGGGGTGTTCGCCTCCACGGAATTGGGTATTTTCAGCGGTCAGGGTTTTGCCGACGGGGTACAGAGCATGGGTCAGCAACTGGGGATCCAGCTCACCGGGGTCATCGCAGTCTTCACCTACACGGCCATCATTACCTGGATCATCCTCAAGCTGGTGGATGCAGTACTGGGTCTACGAGTGAATGCCGATCAGGAGACGGAAGGCCTGGATGTGGTGCTCCACGAGGAGCGAGGTTACAATTTATAAGTAGGGACCGATCATTCTGCTTTACACCTTAGCGGGGTGTGATAAGGATTTGACATGACGTGCACCCGACATCCGTCTATGGTGTAATTGGTACCTAACCCGCAACCGAGAATATGACGGGAAGGGGGAACAGGTGACCGAAACCAAACCCGCAGCAGAACCAATGCCCCCCGGCGGAAAAATCCGCTGGGTACGGGTGACGGGTGCTGGTCTGTTTGCCCTGCTGCTCCTCGCGGCATTCGTACTGAGCTGGCTAGTCAACGACACGGAGCGAGTGCGACGCACTGTCGAGAGCGTCGTCAGCGCAATTGGTGATCGCCCGTTCACAATCGAGGGTGAGTTCGACTTCGAACTAGGCAATATCATTACCGTGCGCGCCGGCAAGATCCGCTGGCAGAATTCTCCTTCCAGCTCCGCGCCTTACATGCTTGAGATCGAGCAGTTTACGGGATCGCTCGACCTGTTGAGCCTCTTCAATCTGCCGATTGTGATCACCGGGGCACAGGCGAGTAGCGCGACCCTGCTGTTCGAATGGGATGACGACGGCGGCTTTAACTGGCTGCTCGCGACCGCCGACGACACAAAGCCGAACAAGTCGGAACCACCCAATCCGTTGCCACTCGTCATCGACAAAGCCTCTGTTCAGAACGCCAGCGTTCGCTTTCGCCATCCGGCGCTGACCGAGGAACTCGAGATCATCGTGCGAACGGCGGAGCACCAGCAAGACGAGGCCAACCGGCTGGTGGTGTCTGCCGTGGCGCTGCTGGAGGGTCGGGAACTTTCGATCGACGGCCATATAGGGCCCTTCCCGGAGCTGGCGGTGGCCGGCGCGGTGAATTTCGATGTGGCCATTGCGGGGCAGCTTGCCGCACTTGCCGCCGCGGGTAACTTCGCTTCGCTGGCGCAACTGCGAGAGCCGAACTTGGTCGCGGAACTCTCGGCGCCGAGTGCAACTGAGCTGGCGCACCAGTTCAAATTGCCGCTCGAGACGACCGGCAATGTGCAACTACAAGTCAACGTCATCAGCGAGGGTGATGGCATCGCGGCAACTACCGGCGGGTCGTTCGGAGAATTCGAAGTGGACGCCAGGTTCCGTAGCGACAGCCTGAAATCGCTGCAAGGGCTGGATGCGGCGGTGCGATCGGCCGGGCCCAGCATCCGCGACGTTGCCGCCATCGCCGGCCTGTCCGATCTGCCTGACACACCCTATGAATTCGAGGCTCGCGCCCGGCGCACGGAACAGGGGCTCGAACTCCAGAGCTTCCGGCTGGACACGACGGGGCTGAACATCAACGGCTCGGGCATCGCCAGGGCCGTACCTGAATTACGTGACATCGATCTCGAGTTAACTGCCGCCGGCTCGAACCTCGCGACCGTGGCCGAGTTGTTCAACCTCGACATCAAGGCACAACTGCCGTTCCAGCTGAACGCCGCCATCGCAGGCAACAACCGGGGCCAGAACGACGATATCGATGCCAGTCTGCAGCTTGGCAGCACCACCGCCAGGGTAACAGGTTCGATCAGTGAGGCGGTCGACTTCTCGGGATCCCGGCTGCGGTTCACAGTCAACACACCGGATGCGAATGAACTGGCACGTGTCGCTGGGGTCATATTGCCGGCGGGCTCCGGCCTGCAGTTCCGAGGCTCCAGTTCGATCACGGCGGAGCGGATCAGCTTCGATAACTTAAAGGCGTCCGTCGGCGGCGCTGAGCTGACTGGAACCGCGTGGCTTGAACGCAAGCCAAAGCAACCCGGCTTCAACTTCGATGGACAGGTGAAAGGCCCGAATCTCGCTTATATCGCGAACCCGCTGCTGCCGGAATCTGCACGCTCGACCCTGCCACAGCTCGATTTCGCTGCTAGCGCCAGGCTGCGCCTGGCTGCCGGAAGGCTGGACATCAAAACAGCCAGCGCCAACGTCGGCAAAAGTGAGTTTGGTTTCGCCGGACAGGTCGACCTGGCAAAGCGCGGTATGAACGTGGCCGGCAAGGTATCGGCCCGCGGCGATAGTCTTGCCGAATTGCTCAGCGGACTCGATGCTGACAACATACCGGACCAAGCATTCAGCCTGAAGAGCCGATTGCGGATGTCACCCGATGCGATCCGTTTCAACGAGATCAGATTCACAGGGCAGCATGTGAGAATTGGCGGAGAACTCGGCTTTACCGGTAAGGACTATTCACGTATCGAATTCGATCTCACCGGTGGCGGTGATAAATTGACTGACCTGATTCCCGAAAGTGATGCTTACCGCCCCGCCGATGTCCCATTCAGTGTGGCCACGAGAGGCGCGACCGATCTGGCCATCATCGAGGTCGACCGGTTTGAGGCGCAACTGGGCGACGCACGTTTGGAGTTGTCCGGCGAGCTGCAACTGCAGCCGACTCTAGCTGCCAGAGGTGTCCGACTGACGGGTTCCGGCCCACGACTTTCAGACCTCGGCACAACGGGGATGTGGAGCTTCACGGACCATCCCTTCGAGGTATCCGCGTCCATGCAGGGCAGTGCCGGCGAGCTACTCATCGACGACCTGCAAATAAAGTCCGTTGACAACAACCTCAGCGGCGGGCTTCGCTATCTTGACAAACGAGTACCGTTGATCGAGATCACGCTCAAATCGAGCAAGCTGAACCTTGACGAAATCCGGGTGCTCAACCTGCCTGAAGATAATCCCGTGGAAACGCAGATAAGCCATGGTCGGCTGTTCACCGACGAGCCGCTGCCGTTTGACGTACTCGACACCTTCGATGCGGCACTGAATCTGCAATTCGATGACCTGATCACGCGGGAACGTCGCTTCCGCAACCTGGTAGCCGAAGCCTCGCTGAAAGACGGCG
>JBDLIZ010000061.1:0-15972 GCA_039714615.1 Pseudomonadota bacterium
GGCGCGCCGAGAATGCCACATCTGAGTTTTTCTTTACCCAGCCTTAGCGCCACCACACCCAGGGTGGAACCGTCAGGTTGTGCGTTAATGGATATTTTTTTAATCATAACTATCTCCCCTCATCTTCCTTTTGAAGTGAAGGGGAATAGTACCTATTTTTTATCGTCGCTCATAGTGCGTTCCAGGTCGAGAACTGGACGTTCATAGACTTGCCGTGCTCCGCTCCGTCCAGCTGAAAAAATCTTCATTAAAATGGTGGTGGGTCGCTTTATCCCGTCACAACGTAACAAGTGCCATGCTCAGCCTCGGCTATCAGTGGCATCATAGCGTTGCGGTTGACAGAGGTGACTTCGGACAGACAAAATGCCTCCAAGCCAGCATGGAGAATTTAACATGGACATCGAGCATAGGATCGAGCTGGTAGAGGCCCTACTGTCACCATGGAGAAGTGCCCTGGGTGAGGACTTCGACGGCTATCGCAACCATGTATACCGTGTGGTCCACTTTTGCGCCGCTATGTCTCCTCTACGGCCGGAAGAGCGGGAAAAGGTCCTTATTGCTGCCTGCTTTCACGATCTCGGTATCTGGGCCAAACACACGTTTGACTACCTCGGGCCGTCAGTGGACCTGGCAGGTAACTATTTGGCGCGCCTGGGCAAGGAGGAATGGACACACGAGATCGCGCTTATGATTCTATATCACCATAAGCTGACCTCCTACCGTGACAACGCTTTTCCCTTGGTGGAACTGTTTCGAAAAGCCGATTGGATCGATGTGTTGAGAGGACGCCTTGATTTCGGATTAAGGCCCGAGGTGATTGAAGGCGTTTTAGCGGCGTTTCCAAATGCCGGTTTTCATAGGTTCTTGATCAGGTCCGTCAAAGCTCGCTTCAAGCGCCACCCTTTCAGTCCACTGCCTATGTTTCGATGGTAGGCCCGTTCCAGCCGGTGGTCTGTTCTCTACAACGATAGAGGTAAGGGGTTAGGAATTGATGAGTTGGGTATGACAGCGCGCCAAAGCGGTGTAGCCTGGACCCCCTTGGTCGAACCGCGACACATGGCCGCGTCCCTGGCGGATCAGGCAAGCCGTGAGTGGACCGCAAAGATCTCGGAAAAGCCGGGGATGACCGGCCCGCAGCGCAGGATGATTAGGCAACAGCAATACCCACCCTGCGCAGCTCACGCATGCCGCAGACGCTCAGACGCTGGGCGGCGGCTGCCGACTATCCACCGTTTCGAAGATCGTTTTCCTGATCGGCGTAGGTAAACAAGGAAGCGCTTATATCCTCGTCGAACAGTCGGCCATGCTTGAGCATTTTTTTCCGGATGCGCCAAGAGGTCGGATCCAGATAGCGCAGAATTTCCCAGGTTGGGGAGAGCAAATTGAGGTCGGATATGGTGCGAAACGTGAGGGATATGGTGTGCGAACCGGGAAGATTCGATACCGTATGCCACCAATAATTAGGCATATACAGGATATCGCCAGGCTCCACCACGGCGGTATACTTGGGAACGTAACTATACAGCGGGAATCCTCTGCGCGCGATGACATCGTGCGCTTCCCGACCATCGATCCTTGAAGCATGGTAGGCGGAATGATCTTTCACAACCGGATACATGCCGGGCGTGTAATGAGGGTGAACGAATCGCCAGCGCTTGCGGCCTGCGATCTGAATAAAATAATTGTCCCCGGGCTCCACATGCCACAGTGTGTGAGAACGCTCAGGCTGGATAAATAACTGCTTGGAGATCACCTTTCCTATAGGATATTTCTTACGTAGCCAACTGTCCTTTTTTTGTGCATAAGCAGACAACTGGTGTATATATCCCAAGTCACAATATTCTTTCACAAGACGATCGTTCTCAACATGCATGATATCTTCGATCGCCTTTGCACTAAGATCGCCGTTTTTCCTTACGGAATCGATCAAGTCTTTTACTGTGTGATAGCGCATCCGGTAGAAATTGCTCATGGGAACCGGTTTGCCGTCGTCTGCATAATGCTCGTTGGGTTCTTCGTTGATCGGAACCTCAATATGGCCGTATTGCGCCTCGAAGAAATCCAGGGTGAAGGTTTTCATGGCCGGCCACTCTGCCGCAGCCCTTTTTATCAGGACCGGATGCATGTCCTTGCGGAATTCGGCCATGCGCTTGGCTGACGCCTCGCCGGCCTCGATCTCCAGGATCGGGATATCCCGGGTTTGCTCGGGCAAATTTCTTCGGGCGAACTCCAATAGTGTCTTCTCTCCGGCATCGTATAGCAGGGTACCCAGGGATGACTTGAACCGGTGCTGCTCAGCCTTGCCGCCTTTGAGTTTGCCCAACTTGCTCAGGTAAGCGAAACCGAACCAATAATTGAATCTGGCGAGCCCAGGCAGATTGTAGTCAGTACGTTCTGTCATCTTTCTCTCCTTGGTAAAAAACAATACCTTTGCTCACGGGTTACCGGTCCCCACCCGCATTACCGACAAGACAGAGATACGCGCGGCCACCACCCAAACCATGGTCCCGACTCAAGCGGTCCGACTGTCGGCGAGCTCGGTTTGCGCGGCGTCGTTGGCGATGCGTTCGACCACGTAACCGATGACCGCTCGGTCCTTCAAGGTCCGCCGGTGACCGAGATTGCAGGTCGTCAGCAACTCGGCGCCGTCGTACGCCGCGTGGATCTTTCTCGCCTGTTCCGGATCCACGATATTGTCATGCTCGTCGTGGATCACGTTTACCGGTACCTTGATCGCCTCCGCACTATGGGTGACCGAGAAGCGCTGCCAGATGCCGCCGATCGGATGGAACAAGCCTTCTATGCGAACGCCCAGGTTGTTCCTTACCTGCTCCGGCAGTTTCAGTTGGCGGCAAAATTCATCCAGCAGGTAGCGGAAATCGCACACGCCGCTGATCGCGACCACCCTACCCGCTTCCACCCCGGAACGCAGCCCCTGGAACAAGCCCAGCACACCGAACGAATGGCCGATGATGGCATTGAAACGCCCATAGCATCGCGCCAATTCCTGACAGATTGCCTGGTATTCGAGAATGGTGGTCGTATCGCCGCTCGACTCTCCATGCCCGGGCGCATCGAAGGTGATGGGGCTGAATCCTTCATTCTCCAGTTTGGAGACGAAGCCCGCGAAGCGCGAGCCACGCGACTCCCAACCATGCAGCATGAGCACCGGACGTACGCCGTCGCCCCATTGATAAGTGGTGACACGCTTGCCATTGACGCTCAGTTCGCCCTTGTGGGCACGCGCCATCACCTTGGCCTCGCAGCGGCTCTCCTTCGCCCGCCCACTCGGGTGACAAAACAGGTGGAAGGCGAATCGCCCGGCTAATGACGGCGATACCAGGCCGGCAATCTTCAAGATCGCTTGGATCGCCTTGATGAGGATGTCTCGCACAGGTTCTATCTCCTATCGCTCAGTTCACTTTCCGTTCCATGTGCCGCCAGTATTGGTCCCGGAGTTTCCTGCGCAGGATCTTCCCGCTGGGATTGCGCGGCACCCGGTCGATAAACTCGTATTTGGTCGGGATCTTGAAATCGGCGATGATGCTTTTCAGGAACATCAGCAGCTCACGCGGTGACACCATCTGCCCGTCACGGCAAACGACAAACGCACTCACCGCCTCGCCCCAACGCTCGTCAGGGATGCCAATGACCGCCGCCTCTACGACCGCCGGGTGTTTGGTCAGGGCGTTTTCAACTTCAGCTGGATAGACGTTTTCACCCGCCACGATGACCACATCCTTGATCCGGTCACAGATGAAGAGGTACCCCTCATCGTCCAGGTAACCCGCATCGCCGGTATGGATCCATCCATCGATCAGGGTGTCGGCCGTGGCGACCGGGTTGTTCCAATACTCGAGCATCCGGGCCGGGGTATGAATGCAGACCTCGCCGATACCATGGGCCTCCAGGGCACGCCCTTGTTCGTTTAGGATCTTGAGCTCGACACCGGGATAAGGCCGGCCCGCAGCTTTCATACGCGGACTCCCGGGAACGTGCGCCTTTGGCGGCAGACACACGGAGGTGTTGCCGGTTTCCGTGAGGCCATATATCTGGGCGAAATCGCACCCCATGACACGCAAGCCATCTTCCAGCAGGGTCTCGCTGATGGGTGAACCGCCGTAGACCACCTTGCGCAGGGAGGCGAAGGTCTCGCCGGTAGCCCGTTTGTCGTTCAACATCATCTGAATCATGGCCGGCACCACACAGGCTGTGGTGATGCCTTTGCTCTCGATCAAGCGTACGGCATCGTACGCGACGAAAATCGACATCGCCACGTTGGTGACACCGGCGCTGAAGCCCTGCATGGCCCACCAAAGCCCCCCCACATGGAACCCTGGAATACCGATCAGGCTGCGGTCGCCGTCACGCCAATCGATCCAATCCAACTGATGCTCGGCCAGCGCCTCGCGAATCTTGAAAAAGCTGCGGTGCGCCAGTACCACACCTTTGGGTAATCCGGTGGTGCCGCTGGTATACAATTGAGCGACGGCGGCATCACTGTCGCCCACAGGGTGGTGATTCTCGTCGTTAAAACCTGCCTGCCAGGCCCTAAACCCGGCCCCTGCATCGCCATCCCGGTCCATTACCAGCACCTGTGCCAGATCCGGCAAACCGGCGCGAACCTGCTCTGCCAGCGACCGAAGCTCTTCCGACACAAACAACAGGCGTGTTTCCGAATCCTGCAGAATATGGCTGACCTCTTCCGCAGCCAGTCGCCAATTGATGGGTACCAGTACGGTGTCGCTCTTGGCGCAGCCAAATAGCAGGTCGTAATAGTCCTCGCTCTCCTTCCCAAGGTAGGCAATGCGCGCGCCAGGCCCCAGCCCAGAGGACTTGATGCCGTGAGCGGTCCTGTTGCTTCGCCGATGCAGCTCGCCATATGTCAGGGTACGCGAATCGCAGATGAGCGCGAGGTGTTCGGATCTTTGTTCGGCGTGATGCTTAATCACGTCGCCGACGGTCTGCAATTGAGGATAATAAGTCATACCCGTTTATGCCGTAGTTTTCCAGAAGTTGTCTTTAGGCCAATGAGCTGTCCCGGCAGTCTCGCGGGAATGCGGCAGGGCCTCCGGCTCGCAGCTGGTGCTTGCCGCTTCGACGATCACATGCGCATTGGTACCCGTAAACCCGAACGAACTGATGCCGGCGCGGCGCCACTCCGCCTCGGGCCAGGCGATGGTTTCGGTCGCCACACGCAACGACGTGCGATGCCACGGGATATCCGGATCGGGGGTATGGAAATTGACCTGTGGAGGGATCGCTCCATAACGCAACGCCGACAGCGTCTTGACCATGCTGGCCATTCCAGAAGCGGTTTCCATGTGCCCCAGATTAGCCTTAGCGGAACCTATATACAGCGGTGGCGTGTGGCCGCCGTTGCGCTGGTATGCATCGGCCAGAGTCTCGGCCTCGATTACCCCGCCGAGGCGGGACCCCGTCCCCTGGGCCTCAACATATTGAACCTCGTGGGGGTGCAGTTCGATTTTTGCCAGCGTCTTATCGATCACCTCACGCTGGCTGAGGCCTGAGGTGGCCGACATCTCTGGACGCTGACCGTTTTGATGCACGGCGGTGGAACGGATCACGCCCCAAAGACACTGCCCTTCGTTCTTCGCCTCCAGGGCGCGACGCAGGAGCAGCACGCCACACCCCTCGCCCCGCACATGGCCATTGGCCCCGGCGTCGAACGGTCGGCTCTCGCCCGTCGGAGACAACATGCCGGCCTTGTCGAATACCAAAAAGGTCAAAGGCGACAGCAACAGGTGACTGGCGCCCACGATGGCCCAATCGCATTCACCCCGACGCAGCGCGTTGGTCGCTAGGTGCAGGGCGCTCAGCGCAGAGGAACAGGCGGTATCCACCGTCAGCGCCGGACCAGACGAACCGATCGCCATGGCGATGCGTCCGGCGCTCGCGCTGAGCGCCGTACCTATGCCCATGTAAGGTGAAAGTCCCGCGTCGTTCAGCCCCTTGTGCAGAGACGCATAGAGGAACTCGGACGTGCTGATACCCACGTAGACGCCGACGTTCTGACCACGCAAGTCGCCGGGCTGCATCCCCGCGTCATCCAGCGCCTGCCAAGTGCACTCAAGCAGCAACCGGTGCTGGGGGTCCATGTAGGTGGCTTCCTGCGTGTCAATGCCGAATCGCCCGGCGTCGAAACGATCGACATGGTTCAGAAACCCACCTTGGGCAACGCATTTCGCGGCGGCGAAATCCTTCGGATCCCAACGTGGCGCCCCACCGGCCCCGGGCGGCCCCTCCGGATGCGGGCCGGCCAGGACACGGCCGTTCTTAAGGGCCTGCCAGAACAGTGCCGGTGAATCCAGCCCACCCGGAAAGCGACACCCCATGCCCAACACACCGATGCCGGCGACTTCCGCCTGGCGTTTACGCGCCAGCATCAGCGTCAACTGCTTTGCCGACAGCCCCTCAAGAGATTGGATATATGCTTTCATGGCTTCCGGCACCTGGACCACCCCGTGGCGGGATCCCTCTACTCAAACTGACTCCATCAGGGCTGTAAGTTCCTGATCCACATCGGCATCACTCATCTCGGCCACCGCTTCCTCGGTGCGCACTTCCGCCACATCCACATCGGCCTCCAGCGGCCTGATCTGTGCTGAAAGATGGGCGGCCAGCACGGGAATGGACGGATAGTCGAACACCAAGGAAGTGGGAAGCGGTATGCGGAACCTGGCCTCCAGGGCGTTCTTGAGTTCGACCGCAACCAGGGAATCCAGTCCCAGATCCGAGAACTTGGCATCGGGCTCGATCTGATCTGCCGTCTCGTAGTGCAGAACCCGGGCGATCTTGCCACGCAGGAAGTCGAGTATGGACTGCTCCCGCTCGGTGGCCGGCATGTGTTCCAGGGCCTCCATGGACAGTTCCGAGGCAGCGGTCTCTTGGGCGCTTGCGAGCGACTTGAACAGGGCATCCGGAACGTTCAAACCAGCCGCATATCGATCCCAGTCGATCTCACAGATCATGCTCTGAGCTCCGGCATGGGGCAGGCGCCGGAGCATCGCCCGCATGGCATCGCGGGAAGAAAGAAACCTGATGCCTTTCTCTTCGATGCCTCGGGTCAACTGCTCGCCCAGCCTTGCGGCCATGCCGACCTCGCCCCATGGCCCCCAGTTGACGCTCAGGCCGGGTAGGCCGTGGGCGACCCGACATGCCATCATATGGTCGATGAATGCGTTCGCGGCCGCATAGTTGCTTTGGGTCGCGGGCCCCAGCACCGAGGCGATGGACGAGTAACCGACGAACAGCGGCTGTTCCGGCAGCGACTGCGTTGCCGCGTGCAATAACCAGGTTCCCTGGACCTTGGCCGAGAAGACCTTCCGGAAGCTGTCCAGATCCTGCTTGTTGATCGGCGCATCGGCCAAGACGCCGGCTGCATGGAACACGCCACCCAGCGGCACCGGCAACGATACCAGGGTCTGGAACAACCAGGCGACATCCGCTTCAACGGCGATATCAGCCTGCAGCGGATAGAGCTTGATCTCGCCACCCAAGGCTCGATGCAACTCGTTAAGGGTCTGCGTGGAAGGCTCGCTCCGGCTGACCAGGGCGATATGTCGGGCACCGAGTTCAGCCAATTTTTCGGCCGTGACCTTGCCCAGGGCGCCAAACCCGCCCGTGATCAGATAGATGTGATGTTCGTCGATGCTTACCGGCTTGACCTGACTCCTGGGTTCACTCATGCGCAACACGAGCTTACCGACGTTGGCGCCTCGACTCAGAACGCCGAAACCCTCCGCCACTTCGTCCAATCGATAGGCGGTGGTGCGCAGGGGTTGAACCTCGCCCTTTTCTATCAAGGCAGCGACTTGGCACAGAATCTCCTTGTTCAATCGGTTGAGGCGATCCTCGGGAAATTCGCTCAAGTCGAAATTGTGGTAACTGATGTCCGGCCGCTTCGCGCACATCTGCTCGGCCGACCAGATGCCTATCTTGCCCAACTCGACAAAGCGGCCACCGTCCCCGAGGCAACGAAGGCTGGTGGGAATAAAATCCTTGTTCAAGCTGTTCAGGACGATGTCTACACCCTTGCCACCGGTGAGCCGCTCAATCTCACCGGCGAAATCCAGGGTGCGTGAATGCATGACATGGCGTACCCCCTGGGCATGAAGATGGGCCCATTTAGCTGGGCTTGCAGTGGCGTAGACTTCAGCCCCCACCGCATGGGCGATCTGCACCGCGGCTTGACCCACACCGCCGGCTGCCGCATGAATAAGCACCCGGTCTCCCGCCTTGATACCCGCCAAATTGTGCAGGGAATAATAAGCGGTGATATAGGCCGTGGCCAGGCCCGCGGCTTCATCGAATCCGATATTTCGCGGCTTCCTTACGGCAACTCCCGATGACAGGGTGACACGCTTGCGCATGCAGCCCAAATGGCTCAATATCACCTCATCGCCCACTTCGAACTCCGCATCGGGCCCGCACGCCACCACTACACCTGCACCTTCGAAACCCAGCGGCAGGGCCTGGTATTCGATGCCGCACTCTTCAGCATGTTGCTTCAACAAACCCAAGGCGTTGAGCACATCCTTGAAATTGAGCCCGGCCGCTCGCATCTCGACCTGGATCTGATCCCTCTCGGGTGACATATCGTCGACGGGTATAGCTGAGATATTGTCGAACAGCCCATATTCCGTTATCTGCAATTCGAAGTTTTCGTCGGCTTCTATCCTCGTCGGGTCCGCCGCCACAATCCGGCGGACATGCCGGCCATCGGCGCGGTAGGCAACCTGGAAATCTCCCGAGGTAGCATCGGAGGCGCTCCATTCGACGATCAACCCCGCCAGTTCCAGACCTTCATTACTTGGTGGTGGCAGATCTACCAACGTGGTGCGCCATTTCGGCGTTTCATTGAGCAGAACCTGGCCAAAGCCCCACAGGGTGGATGCAGCAAGCGCCGCCGGGGACATTTTTGGCGCGGGGTCGTCCGGCAGCCATTGGCCTCCCTGGGTCACCAACCATAGCCGCAACTCGCGGGAGGACAGATCCGACGTTTCGAGGCCCTTGAGCATACGCAACAAGGCGCCGTAGTTCCGTTCGGAGGTTCGAACAAGGCTGCCAAGATCATCCTGGTCATTCTCGACCTGCCAGAACACGCACAACGCATGAATGTCAGGATTGGAAGTCAGTAAGTGCAGGCCCGCATCAATGTCAGCGGCGAACGACAAATTCAGTGCGCTGTCATCGAGCACCTGCCGATAGGGCTCGAAATCCGCTTCGCACGCTCCCAATACGAGAATGTGCCTTTTCCGTTCAGGTGCCGGTATAGCAACCAAGGAGCGTTTGACCCAACGGGGCTCGTGATAGAACTCCCGTTGTGCTCCCGCATTCGCAGCGACCTTCTTTAACCCGAGCCCCTGCAGAGTGAACACCGGACGTTCCCCGTCCAACACCATCAGATCGACGCTCAAGTCGGCCCCTTTGATCGTTGACTCGGAATATCCCAGCAGAGAGCGCAGTTCGCCACGAGGCTTCTTGTGAAACTGGAAGCGGCCGAAGTGGATCGGAAGGTAAGCATGGTCTCCGTCTTCCAACCCGATCAGGGTCTGCATGGCGCAGTCCAGGACCGCTGGATGCAACAACTCCCCAAGATCACCGGTGAGGCCCTGTAGACGACCTCGCACCAGACGCTCACCGGCCCGTTGCACGGACATCACCCGCTGAAACGCCGGGCCATAACGCAGCCCCAGGGATTCGAAGCGGGGATAAATGTCATCACCCGTCTTGCGCCCATTCGCCTCACCCAACTCGGTATCCAGACGACGCAACTGCACTGCTGTGTCCGCAAGGGGCGTAGCATCATCGGACGGTGCTATCAGAGTCGCGGTTACATGAAGCCGCTCGATGTCACCATGCTTTACGGGCAACCGGCTGGTGATGGAAACCCGGGCCGTCCCGTCGCCCTGGGATGTGCAGATGGTCCGCAGCTGAATCGACTCGTCCGTCAGAAACAAGGGTTCCAGGATACGGACGTCTCCGATCAGGCCAGCGTTCTCACCATCTATCTGGTCCTGCAGGGCTAGCAGCATTTCGATAAACGCGGCGCCCGGGTATACTACCTGTCCCATAACGAGATGGTCCACCAAATAGGCCGGTGAGTCCGCACTGACGGAGTGAACGAAAACATGGGTGCCGGAGTCGACGGAATCTATCGGTTCACCCAACAGCGTATGTACCTGACGCGTTTGCCCTGCAGGAGGCAGGTGACGCTTACGGACCGGTAGCCAATACGATTTGTGCTCGAAACCATAGGTGGGCAGATCGGCCTTTTCGAAGCGCCCCTGGTGATAACCTTCCCAATCGATCTTCTGACCGGCCTGGTACAGGTCGCACACCGCCCGGGCGATGCACGCAAGGTCGTCCTGTTTGGGATTGAGGCAATTGATCCATAGATGCTGTGCGGGATCAACGCTCTGCCTGGCCAACGACATCAGGGCGCCCGATGGACCAAGTTCAATCATCAGGTGCTTCCCCCTGTTTCCGAGCGTTTCGATGCCTTTGGCGAACAGCACCGGCTCGCCGATATGCCGCACCCAATAATCAGGATTGCTCAGCTGTTCGTAACTGGCTACCTCGCCAGTGACATTCGACACCAAGGTTACCTTGGGGGTCCGGAACCGTACCTGCTCGAACACCCCACGAAACTCGTCGTAGACCTCGGCCATAAGAGGTGAATGGAAGGCATGGGAGACCGGCAGACGAACATGCTCGATATCTTGCTTGGCAAGGGCCTCGATGACCTGGCGCAACGACTCCTCGCTTCCCGATACCACACTTTGTGTGGGGGCGTTCAGTGCCGCAAACGCCATATTATCCAAGCCCTCCAGCAGCTGTTCTACTTTCTCCCGCCCAGCGCGAACCGCCAACATGCCACCAGGCACGGACACGGACTGCATCAGGCGCGCTCGAGTAGCGACCACCCGAACCGCGTCCTCGAGAGTGAATAGCCCGGACACGGCCGCCGCTACGATCTCACCGATACTGTGGCCAATTAATATGGACGGTCGTATGCCCCAAGACCACAGAAGCTGTGCCAGTGCAAATTCGAGGGTAAACAGCGCAGGTTGGGTGTACTGAGTCTGTGAAATGGCTTGTTCGCTGTCTGGAGCCTTGCCAAACATGATGGCTCTGATGGAGGTGCCCAGATAATCCACGAACAGCCGGTCGCATTTGTCTACCGTTTCCCGAAACACCCGGAAACGGGAATACAACCCGGTGCCCATTCCCGGATACTGGGAGCCTTGGCCCGTGAACATGAACGCCACCCTGTTGCTGCGTAAACGGCTTTCGCCAGCAAGGGTGCCGTCTTCCATATCCAGTTTCCTTTGCAGCCATCCACGCAACTCCTCACGGCCGGTCACCGGGGACGCGAGCCGGTGAGTAAAATGGGTCCGACCTGTGTTGGTCGTATAACACATTTTCGGGAGATCGTTGTCGGCAATGTTCTCCAGACTCTCTTTGAACGACCCTAGCATGGTACGCAAGGACACTTCGCTCCTCGCCGATAGGGTAAACACATTGGGCGATCGGTAAGACGCTGACTGTTGGCGTAAGCCGGGGTCTACGGTCTGTTCCAAGACAACCGTCGCGATCGTCCCGCTGAAGCCGAAGGAATTGACGATTGCCCGTCGCTTGCCGTCACTCCGCCACTCCTGGTATTCCGTGGGCACCACGACCTTGTAATCGTCCCAGGGGATGTGCTTCGAAGGCGTGTGAAAATGTATATGGGGGTAGATCGCGCCTTCCTGCAGTTGCAACGCCGTCTTGATGACCCCCCCCACGCCAGCCGCCGCCTCCATGTGACCGATATTGGTCTTGACCGAACCTACGATGACCGGATCATCGGCTCCGCGGGCAGTGGAAAATACACCATTCACCGCGCCCATCTCTATGGGATCTCCAAGGCTGGTTCCAGTACCATGAGCCTCGACATATTGGATCTCGTCCGGGTTGAGCAGCGAGTCCACCAGCGCAGCCCGCATGACCTGCTCCTGCGCGGTACCGTTAGGCACGGTCAGGCCGCCGCTTTCCCCATCCTGACGCACCGCGGAACCTCGGATCAGGGCGACGATCCGGTCACCCTGACGCTGCGCATCGGACAAGCGCTTCAGTACCAACATGCCGCAGCCTTCACTCCGGCTGTACCCGTTCGCCGACTCATCGAATGTCTTGCACTTGCCGTCCGGCGCCAACATACCGGCCTGGGAAAAGATGACGAGATTCCTGGGATGATGAATCGCATTCACTCCACCACAAAGTGCAATGCTGCATTCTCTACGCCGCAGCCCTTGCACTGCCTGATGCAGCGCGACCAAGGACGAGGAGCAGGCAGTATCGATACTCACGCTGGGACCACGCCAACCGAGAAAAAACGAGACCCTACCCGAAACTGCACTGTGAGCAGTACCAGTCCCGATATAGCCTTCGTACTCCTCATAGAGAAGCGCATCCACCTCCAACGTGTAGTCCATTGAACTGACTCCGACATACACGCCGCCGTCACCTTCCCGGATCTTCGTCGGGTCTATATTCGCGTGTTCCAGCGCCTTCCAGGACGTCTCCAGCACCATGCGCTGCTGAGGATCTATGTAGACCGCTTCCTTCGGCGAGACATTGAAGAACTTGGGGTCGAACTGGTCCACACTCTCAAGATATCCGCCACCCGAGGTTCGAATCTTTCCACGCTCATTAAGGTCGTCCGAATAGAAATACTCCACATCCCAGCGGTCCTCTGGAACCGATCCCGTTCCATCACATCCCTGACGGAGAAATTCCGAGAATTCACTTGGTGTCTGGCATTTACCCGGCAGTTGAAGTCCGATACCAATGATCGCGATGGGTTCATATTTCTCCAACAACAGCTTTTCAATCGTGTTTTTCTGCTGCTCGATAATTCCTTCATGAGTATGCGGATCTTCGTCCTGTTTGATACCTTGCTCGTTCATAACCACCTTCCCCCCTTATGCAAATTTTCCTATCAATGCTCTGTTGCCAATCAGCTTCTACGATAAAGCGAATCCAACATTCCTTCCAATATCTCACGCTCAGCATAATCATTGTCACTTACGACCTGGGTGCATGGGGCTCTATCACCTTCGGTGTTGACATCTTCTCCATGCAAAATGAAATACTCTGCAAGCAATTCCCGGCGTAGATAATTCAGCAGTTGATCCACCGTCGGGTTATTGAACAGAACTGCGGGATTTACCGCCATTCCGAAGTCTTCTTCCAGCCCATGTTTCAGTTCCTCTATGGCAAGCGACGTTAGCCCCAGATCAAAATAATTCTGGTCCAGTGGTAGATCATCCAATGCGTCTAAAAACAACAATGGCTTGAACTTGCAGGCCAAATAGTCGACCAGCCAATCCGTACGTTCAGAGAAAGGTATTGCTTTCAACTCCTCGAATAACGTCGTACTGCTCATTCCCATCTTCACCCTATTATTGTTGGGATGTATTTAGGATGGCCAAGTTGACCTTACCTGAGCAACTTCCATTATTCTGATCCCAATATTGGCACGCAGTGTTGATAAAGAGCAGTCCGCTCCTCTTACGCACTTTGTTAAACTCAATTACTCCGAAAAACCGATGTGATTTCATGCTTTTCTTGAAAGAGCTTTCGAAGTTTACAATAAAAATATCCGGCAGCTGTTTTTGCCAATAATCGTCCATCGTCCAGGAGACAAAAGAAGACATCAACCTTTCCTTTACAGACTTCGCGACTACGTAGTACATCATTTGGTTGTAACAGATGTTGAACTCCACCGAATTAAAATGCCCTGTATCGTCTATATAACAGGACTCTGGAATCGAAAATTCGCATCGACCTATTACCCGCCCTCCATCCAGAGGATCCCCCTCACTGAAAACATCAGCGCTTTTCAGATACTTACAGTTTTCCTTGTACGGCTTCAACACTCGAACCATCAGATCACTATCGCTTGCAAAAGCCTTAGAATCTAATGCAATCAATTTCTGCGCTTCCATCACCCAATCTCCTTTGCCTTTTTCCCAATATCAACAAAACGTGTGATCGTCATGTAACGTCAGTCGGTACGACACCGAAGGCACAACACTTTTTGAATGCTGTGCACAATGCACAAGACTACGGTTGTCCCAGACCAGGAGATCACCTCTCTCAAACGTCTGTAAATTTATTAAGGAGTTCGAGTAATTCTTATCCAATTGCCCAGACGCCTTCAGCAGATCGGAGAGCACATCCTGTCCCAAATCATTGCCGTCAGCATCGTCTATTCGATAGGTAAACCCTTCGCTTATGTACAACACTTTCTCGCCGGTGATTGGATGATTAAATGTTGTCGGATGAATGGTTGGTGGCGTTTCCCGCTCGATCTCCTCCAGGATCTCTGACACCGGACGGTATACATCCGTTGGCCGTATCTTGAAGAAGCGTCTAACACTGTGGTGGCATTGCCCGCCCTCGATGGTTTCCTTCAATTTGTCCGGGAGTGTTTCGAAGGCTTCGGACATATTGATAAAGTAGGTACCTCGATTGTGTGTGGGTATAACTTGCGGGTAGATCATGGTAAATGCGAATGGTCTCGGCATGAATGCATAGTCCGCGTGCCAGAACTTGCCGGTTCTCGGCACTCCAATTTGATGGCCGTTGTCTGGTACATTCGATGACACAAAGATCTCTTTCGCTTCCGGATGATAGTACATGGGCTGGTAGTATTTTTCCGGCTCGCCTAATCGTTTGCCCATTGCCAAATACTCTTTAGGTTCTAAGCTCTGATTTTTTAATATGGCTATTTTGTTGCCGTAGATCACTTGCTTAAGATCAGCTATCTCCTGCTCACTAGCCTTTTCCCAATCGAAGCCATGAACTACAGCACCAAATTTCTTGTCGTGTTGAGGGACCACTTCCATTATCTATTCCTCCTTAAAAGGGCAGCATTTATACCGTCTACTATAATTGTTGGTGTTACATTCGAGTCATGTATCCAACCTGTCTGAGAGAACTGAGCACATACATGAGCACAGCCAATGCTCGACGAATCACCGACGATTCCAAATAGATCACTGATATTTCATTCAAAGATTTTAATGGGCACGCAAAACTGAGAAAGATACAAATAGAACGATCTCGAGATCAGCATTCAACCCGACACCCAGCGACGTCACGACAGAGTTCGCGGGCACCTTCGTTCAATTTTTTTAAATTCGAGATTAGGACACTAAACCCTTGGTTCGGGTGTGCTGTTCGAATATTGGTGGGATTTCAAGAAATTTTCTTGAGGTCATACTGTTATTCCTTTAGTTCCATGCTCAAAGAGATTACGGTTGCTCCATTTACAGCTTCCAGCTTACCGTGACGGACATGATATTTGCATAACACTCCTACCCTGTCAACAAGGACGCTACCCTAAATTGATAGTTGGCGCCCCGTCCTCGACCGAGTACTGGCCAAGTCATGCTGAATGAGCAGTACGTCCTCCGTGATGTGTTTGTCTGCCGGTTTCATAAATATAATACACTGGATTTTTCCTTCGATGGCTTTGAAGAGATCGTGGAGGGATAACATCTCTCTCGCAAATGCTATTAAGTCAAGCCATAGTCATTGATTTACATTGCTCTCTTGTAAGAACAAAAGTTCCTCTTGTTTTTTGATTTCGACCTCGTATAACTCCTTCCGTTACACACGAGTTCTGTCATGCAGACAATATAGTCAATGAACATCGGAAGTTTTTCAGCTCATAGATTGCGGGCTGGAACCAATTCACAAACGTATGTTTCATCTTGGAAAGTGCCTGTGTAAAATTGGCTGATAGGACAGCTCTCTTTTAGCAGTGGTTTTTATCGATCTGTTTCTGTGCCGCATTCACCAACGCGGATGTTATTCAGCAGGCCGGCATCACCACCGGCATCTGCCAGCTCTTCATCCACCACACCAGCGCCTCGCTGATCCTGTGCGAGAACGCCG
>JBDLIZ010000062.1:0-15750 GCA_039714615.1 Pseudomonadota bacterium
GGCATCTCGACACGTTATTGGTGGGGTAACCGATTCAAGGCCGGGACGGCCAGCTGTAAAGACTGTGGTGGCCCTTGGGTACGTAAGTCTCCTCCGCTAGTGGGTTCATATCCTCCGAACCCATATGGTTTATATGACATGAATGGCAGTGTCTGGGAATGGGTCGACGATTGCTGGCACCGGTCCTATTCCGGGGCACCGCGCGACGGTACACCCTGGCAGGCTAAGAACTGTAGGGTACGGGTACTGCGGGGAGGGTCATGGCGCAACGATTCCACTTATATGTACTCGGCCGTGCGCTTTAAATACGATGCCGATGTGCGTTATCTGGTCAATGGACTCAGGGTGGCTAAGACGCTTAAGGCGAAGTAGTAATCAGCAACAAATCCGCGGTGATTCGATCGGGTCCCACCTTCTCCAGCAATTGAGAAAGCCGCTGCTTGAATTCCGGTAGATAGTCCGACTGAGGCTCATATTCCGTTCTTGGGCTGTCAAACAGGGGCTCGGAACTTGCCAGGAACACGATCATCTCGGTACCGAAGGGTTCTCCAACCCGCCATTCCTCCAGATCTCCGAGGGTTGCCGCGTAATGGGCCGGGGCCAGGTTATTGGGGGAGCCGATGTTTGGCAACATATGGATCACGCCTCCGTCGAGAGAGAAATAATCGATCGTGACATAGGCATCATAAGAAGGGCTCTCTATGTCGAGTACAAGATATTCACCTGCTGAAAATTTTGGGTCTTGTTTCTGGGGCTGGATCGATGTGCCGAGTTGGCGCTGCTTATTCGATTTCCAGTAGGGAGAAATCAGTTCGATGATCTCGCAGTTGATATTGTCGATCGGCTCGATGGCGGAATTCAGGCGATCCAGGCCAGACAAGGCCTGTAATTCGCGTTCTAAACGGTCGATGTCGGCCTGCTTGGCAAAACCGCTGAGGGTGACCGTAGCATCATTCACCGAGCCATGGACAGCAGCACAGGGCAGGCGTTGAAGCAGGGGGGTTATCGATTCCAAAGTGATTGCAGGGGCGATGGGCGTAAGTGATTGCGCTGCTATCGGCGCGGGTTCTGGTGGTCGGTATATGGATGTAATGGTCTCAGATTGCGCCGTGTTATCCTCCGTAGCTTGGGGCTGGTTCGAGTCGGGTGAGAGTTTGGGGGGCGGTGGAATGGGAATAGTAAGCGCTTGCTCACCGCCTTTGGTCTTAGTGGGTGCCGGTACATCGTAAGCTATAAAATAATAGCCTAAGCCCATTCCTATCAGCACGAAGAATCCTAGCAGGCCGCTGATCAAGCCGGCGCGTCTTGATTTGGTTGGTGATGGCGGCCCGATTTGTTCGAGAAATTTCGCTACTGTGGCGGTGCGTTGTTCCCGCTTGAAAGCCAGTGCCTCCTCCAGGGCCTTCCATTGTTTACGGCTCAGGCCTGCTGGCTTTTTTAACTTGAAGCCGGCATCTCTGGCCATATTGGCCTGCATGCGTTTGAAGGGGTGTTGACCGGTGAGCATTTCAAAGGCGGTACAGGCCAGTGCGTAGATATCATCGCGGGGATCGGGTTCTTTGTATTCCAGCATCTCCGGGCTTGCGTAGCTGGGGGTGAGTGCCCCTAGTGAACCGGGATCGAAGCGCGTAACCTCCATGCTAGCCGAGTCTTCGGGTCGACGAAAGGCGCGGGCGATGCCGAAGTCAATGACCTTGCCCCCCCCCTTGTCGGTCAGGAAGACATTGCCCGGTTTAAAATCGGAGTGAACGATACCGTTCTCATGGGCGAAGGACAGGGCCTTGCCCATATCGGCGATGATTCGCAGGGCCTCGTTGGTGGCCATGCCCTTGAAACCAGGTTTTTTGATCCTGCGCTCGAGCGAATCGCCGCGCAGATATTCCATAGTCATGAAGACCGTATCGCCATCGCGGTCGAAGTCGTAGACCCTGACGATATTTGGATGGGATAGATTCAGAGATTTTTTGGCTTCGCGTTGCAAAGCGATGAGTGAATCGGGGTGAGCGCGAAAGTCTTGATTGAGTACCTTGACAGCGACGTAGGGATGGCGGTCATTGGCCTCTAATTTGCGTCGGTCCAGGGCCTTGTATACCGTACTCATACCGCCTGATCCCAGACATTCCTTGAGGTCGAAGCGCTGGTTCAGGACATCGCCCGTACCTTTGATCGAATTTGCGCCCGATACCTGGAATTCGTCAAGCAACTCCGCCAATGCCGTGGCCTCAATGGTTGCCGATTTCTGTTCAGGAAGGTCGTGGCTGGGAACATAGGCCGGTGCGAGTTTGGTCTGCTCGTCGTCATGACTATTATTGTTCTCGGGAATACCGTCCTTTGCAGAGGGGGTAAACTGGGTAATTTTTTGGGTGCCGCCATCCTGTACAGATCCCCGTATTCTGTTTTCAATGATCTCATATGTCTGCGGTGGCAGAGGATCTCTGGCATTTTCTTCGGTAAGGATTCCCAATAACCCCTTGATGTTACCGGTTTGCCCCGTAACCCTGCTATCGATGTCTCTGAGCAGTGCTTCAAGCGCCAGTTCTCCATTACGATAAGATTGCAGCGATTGCGCAAAACTAGTCATATCTACCATGCGTTTCCAAACTCCGCGGGGCTTTTCTACTCATTGACCGACCTAAATCACAGATAAATGGGATTTTCACCTTTAACCTAGATTCTGCAAGTGATCGTGATTGCAGAGTGCAAGACATTGATTCGTATAGCGAATTTGAGACCGAGTGGAGCAGTGGCACAGGCAGGTGCCGTTAACGAACCTAAGGATGGAATCCTTATTGTGATTCCCGCGGAAGCAAATATCGCTATACGGATCAAGAGCTTGTGCTATGTGAGTGCGATCACTTGCAGGATCTAGGTTTAACAAGGGGCTCTCGAGTCTTTGTGTTTTGGGGGCGTGAAGTCAACTGGAGCTGTGCTGAAGGCATTGTTGCTTGGGCTGGCAAGATAAATGTCGCTTAACCAGCGCAGGTCAGTTTATACTTAGATTCTGCAAGTAATCGGTGGTAAGAGGAATGGCAAAAATAGCGTAGAAAACAGTCTCTCAATTCCATAAGGCCCAACCCAGCCAGATACCTAGACAAAACCAGACGACACTCATCAATGCCATCATGCCGGCAACGGTGAACGCTTCTAGGTTGTCGCTTTGGTCCTTCATCGCTTTGCACTCCTGTAGCAAATGCTTCCTTGGCTGGCGAATCCATTATATCAGTTCCTAAATGACTGCGTATGTGATTGATTTCAAAATGTTAAAATATACCTGCTACGGCTTCTATTCTCGGACAGGCTCCTAGGAGCCTGTCCGAGAATGAGCCAACCTACTGCGGACAAGTCTGGCTGGCCGGATTTCCCGTTCATTTTCGTTAAATATGGCCAATATTCGCCTCAAATGAACGAAAAATCTGGCTCAGCCAGCCTTGCCCTCGCTACGGTCGCCATTCTCGGACAGGCTCCTAGCTAATAAATCTACTTATAGGTCTATCCAATCCGCCTTTTTTATATTGCTTGTAAACCCACTGTAGGTGGGGAGCGTGAGGATATTTATTTATTGTGGCTAGGGGGTAGAAGCTACTGTGCTTTGAGTCGAATTTATCGGTTTCTTTTACCTTGGGTTTCCCTTTAATTCTGCCAATAAAAAGGTAGGTGTGTTTGTATCCACCCTTGTGCGCCATGTTGCGGGAATAGGCGCCCAGATAATATTTCAGGTTGAGTTCAGCTACCGAGATCTCCTCGAGTGTCTCCCGAATGGCCGTCGCGATGACCTTTTCCTGCTTTATTTCGCCATGTTCGCTTAAGGAAATCTGAATCTGTCCACCAGGCAATACAAGTCTATTAATTCCTTTGTGTTTTTTATGTTGCCAGAGGGCATAATACTGTAAATCACTGTTGTTACATTTCAGGATAAGTACTCTTGCAGTTCTTTTTATCTTGTTGGGAAGCAGGAGAATATCATCCTGCAGGTGTGTCGATAAATGTCGGAGCATAATCAAAGAAATTAAGTTAGTGGGCAGTAAATTACAGTGGGTCCGGTGTCTCAGCTATATTGGCATAGAGGGGTGATGGCGTGGGGGTTCCCGCTGCTTAGCGTAGGGAAAGTATGCAGTGTAGCGTTCGCGGACGAGTGTGACAACGCTGTGACACACATCAGTTGGAAACCAAGACAAGGGATATCGTGGTTTTTAACTCATTGATTCGATTGGTGGGCGATACTGGGTTTGAACCAGTGACCCCCGCCGTGTGAAGGCGGTGCTCTCCCGCTGAGCTAATCGCCCGGGATGGATTGAGATTCTATGATCTCAGGTTCGCCACGTCAATTCCGATTTCTGGCGGTACGCATCAAGAGCTTGCCAAGGAGAGTCTATTTTATAGGGTAATCAAGCGTGCAGTATCGATGGGTATGACCTGAATTCATCCACTTATTCCTTTGACAATTCTCGTTCTCGGCGCGCAAAGGCCCCATGACTCGATAAGCAACGTAAAATTCGTCAGGGCCTGGAAAAGACTCGATATTTAATCGGTAGGGAGTATCCGTCACGAAGAGCTGACAGAACACCACCGAGAGTAGTATCCTAGCGCTACATATCTTTATTTAATCTGGTGGCTTTGAGTCGGGGGTTAAAAGTTGCCAGGTAATTCTACAATATCTTGGGAACAGCTATGGGTGACTATGTAATCAATCTGACGGAAGTCGGCATGGATGACGTCGGACGGGTCGGGGGAAAGAATGCATCTTTGGGAGAAATGATCAATAATTTAAGCCATTTAGGCGTGGTTGTGCCGGGTGGTTTTGCCACTACGGCGCAGGCCTATCGCGCCTTTTTGGCTCATGCGGGACTCACCGAGCGGATCGCGGCCGCATTGAACGATCTCGATGTCGAGGATGTCAACACGCTGGCCCGTACGGGCTGGCGGATACGCCAATGGATCCTCGAGTCGGCGTTGCCGAGTAAGTTGCATGAAACCATCTCGGTCGCCTTCAAAGAAATGCAGCAGCAGGCTGCAGGCCCTATCGTGGTGGCGGTACGTTCCTCGGCCACGGCCGAAGACCTTCCAGAGGCTTCCTTCGCCGGTCAGCAAGAGACCTATCTTAATGTACGTGGTCTGGACAATGTTCTGCTGGCCGTAAGGAGGGTCTTCGCCTCGCTGTTCAATGACCGTGCCATTGCCTACCGTGTGCATCACGGGTTTGATCATGCCGAGGTGGCCCTGTCTGCCGGTGTGCAGCGCATGGTACGCAGTGATATAGGTGCCGCCGGGGTGGTGTTTACCCTGGATACCGAATCCGGTTTTCCAGACGTAGTCTTGATCACCGGCAGTTACGGTCTGGGTGAGGCGGTGGTGCAGGGATCGGTCAATCCCGATGAGTTTTACATCCATAAACCTACTTTGGCGGCGCAGCGCCCGGGCATTTTGCAACGCAATCTGGGCAGCAAGGCGACCAAGCTGATATACAGTGGCGATACCGACCCTGAAAAATCTCTGCAAGGGGTTGATGTTTCCGAGCAGGATCGGCAAAGGTTCTGTCTTTCCGATCCTGATCTGCTTGAATTGGCGCGACAGGCCGTGACCATAGAGAAACATTATGGCCGGCCGATGGATATCGAATGGGCCAAGGATGGTACCGATGGCAAGTTATATATCTTGCAGGCACGACCCGAAACCGTGAAAAGTCGCGGCAGTCAGACTATAGAACGCTATATCCTCAAAGGCAGCGGCGAGATCGTTGCTGAGGGTAGGTCCGTAGGGCAGCGAATCGCCACCGGCAAGGCACAGCTTATCAATGATCTGCGGCAAATGGATAAGGTTCGCCAAGGCGATGTACTGGTCACGGATATGACCGACCCGGATTGGGAGCCGATTATGAAGCGGGCCGCTGCCATTGTCACTAACAGGGGAGGGCGTACCTGTCATGCGGCGATCATCGCCCGTGAGCTAGGCATTCCCGCCATCGTGGGTTGTGGCGATGCCACCGAACGGGTGAAGGATGGGAGTGACATCACCGTATCCTGCGCGGAGGGCGATATCGGCAAGATCTATGCGGGGCAGCTCGAATTCGAGCTGCAGAGGTTCCAGCTGGACAGCATGCCGGAGCTGCCCGTCAAGATTATGATGAATGTCGCCAATCCGGACCGTGCCTTCAATTTCGCCAGTATTCCAAATTCGGGGGTGGGGCTGGCGCGTCTGGAGTTCATCATCAATAACATGATCGGTGTGCATCCCAAGGCGCTGTTGGAATTTGATCAACTGCCCGCGGACCTGCGTGATACGATAGGCAAACGCACCGTGGCCTATGCCGATCCCGTCACCTTCTATGTCGAAAAACTCACCGAAGGCATTGCTACGCTGGCCGCGGCCTTCGCACCTCATCCGGTGATCGTGAGACTTTCCGATTTCAAGTCAAATGAATACGCGCATTTGATCGGGGGGGACCGCTACGAGCCCCATGAAGACAATCCCATGCTTGGATTCAGGGGGGCTGCTCGATATGTCTCAGACGACTTCCGCGAGTGCTTCGAGCTGGAGTGTCAGGCCCTGCGCAAGGTCAGGGACGAGATGGGGCTGACCAATGTAGAAGTCATGGTGCCTTTTGTGCGCACGGTTGCTGAGGCCCAGCAGGTCATCGAATTGCTCAAGCAGAACGGCCTGCAACGGGGTAAGAATGCCCTTCGCATTATCATGATGTGTGAGATTCCATCAAACGTGATTCTTGCCGATCGATTCTTAGAACACTTTGATGGCTTTTCCATAGGCTCTAATGACCTGACCCAACTCACTCTGGGTCTGGACCGGGATTCAGGCCTGATTGCCTCATCCTTCGATGAACGGGACCCTGCAGTGAAAGCGCTTCTGCATATGGTAATCCAGAGTTGCAAGAAGGCCGACAAGTATATTGGTATCTGCGGACAGGGACCCTCTGACCATCCTGATCTGGCCAAGTGGTTACTCGAAGAGGGGATCAGCAGCGTGTCGCTCAATCCAGACACCGTTGTGGAAACCTGGATGTATATGGCCGGTTTATCGGTTTAGGACGATTCGCGAGCCTGGGTGCGTTGGCGGGGTAAGAATCTTCATGCATTTGTGTACACTAAATGAGATCATCTGACCAGGTGTCGGTAGGTCGCTCGGTTTTAGCGGGGTGGGGCAATATAAGCACGATCATTAGCAGGATCTAGGTAGAATGTGTATCGGCCTCAAGGTGGAAACGCTTTTTTAATGCGTTCTGACAATCCGTTCTGCCGTTCCGTTTCTCTGGGCCAGGGGATCAGCAAGTGAAAATAAAAATCGTATCCGATCTGCATCTTGAATTCGGGCCCATGGCGTTGTCGGTTGACGGTGTCGATGTGTTGCTCGCCGCAGGTGATATTGGTGTGGGAGTCGAGGGATTGGAATGGCTGCAGCAGCTACCCTGCAAAGTCCTCTATGTGGCCGGTAACCACGAGTATTGGGGCGAAGACCTTCCAGAGCTGAAGGGGCGTTTGGCCGAGGCGGCTCAGCAGGGCAATGTGCGTTTCCTCGAGAACAGCAGCGTAGTCATCGGCAACGTCCGGTTTGTTGGCTGTACACTTTGGTCCGACTATAATGGAGAGGATTCATCGATCATGGCGGAGATGTCGCTGGCCATGAACGACTTTCGCCACATTAATATGGGTTCACGCTTGCTGCAGCCACTTGATCTGGTGAATGTGAATAAACAATCTCGGCGCTGGCTGCAGCATGAATTACGCCAACCCTTCGAAGGAAAAACAGTCGTCCTAACCCATCATGCCCCGCTGAGCCGAAGTTGGTATAGAGGTAATAATGACATTACTCAATTTGCCTATTGCAATAATCTGGAAGACTTGATGGGGCAAGTCAATATAGACTTGTGGATCCACGGCCATGTGCATACGGCCTGCGACTATCAGGCCCACGGTGTACGGGTAGTATGTAACCCTCGCGGTTATGTCGGGTATCGAGAGGTTAAAGGTTTTGACTCGGAGAAGTGTATTGAATTGTGAGTAAGCGTATCTATAAGATCATATTTATAAATCAGGGAAAGGTCTATGAGATCTTCGCAAGACGGGTTTATCAGGCCGATCTGTATGGTTTCATCGCTGTTGAGGAATTGATTTTTGGCGAACGCTCCTCGGTGGTTGTAGATCCAGGAGAAGAACGGTTGAAATCGGAATTTGGATCGGTGACTCAAACCTATATCCCCATGCACGCCGTGATCAGAATTGATCAGGTCGAGAAGGAAGGATCGGCTAAAATCACTGAGCTAGGTGACAAAGTAGCTCAGTTTCCAACACCTTTGTATACCCCAGGGGGCAAAGGAGGCAAAGAATAAAGCCGGTCTTTGGATCAATCATAAAATTCGGGTTTGCAGGAGAGAGCCAACTGAGTTAATCTTCTGCGCCTTCCAGACAGGAGAGGTGTCCGAGCGGTTTAAGGAGCACGCCTGGAAAGTGTGTGTACGTCAATAGCGTACCGAGGGTTCGAATCCCTCCCTCTCCGCCAATCAAAAGAGCAAAGACATCAAAGCTTCCATTGAGGGCAGTAATACTCTCGATGCCAGGGAGGGGTTCGAAACCGAACAGAGGGTTCGACAAAATCGTCGGGAACGATTTTGAACGCACGCCGTGCGGCCCGCAGGGCGAAGGGCAGGAAGCCCGGAGTAATCCCTCCCTCTCCGCCATTTCATCTAACACCCGCGCGTAGTAGAACGCTCGCTCCTTCGGGTCGAAGTCCGGATCCTGTTACCAGCCGGCGAGCAGCGAGGCACCGATGTCATTAGTAAAGGTCGCCCCGTCGACGGTGTTCCCAACCGCCAGCAGCTTGCCATCAGTGCCCGGTATGCGGTTCCCGGCCCAGGCGATGTCGTAAACCTTTTCGTGCAGCCATCCGTCGGTCTCGAGCCACCCCTTGACGATCGGGATAGCCGGCCGACATGGCGCGCGCGATGTCGGCAGGGGGGGGCGCTCGGCGGGGCATCATCAAGACGACTCCGTACCCGGCAGGACATCCAGAACGTAAACTTCCTTCCACGCCCGAGCGGCGACTGCATCCGTGCCGTGTACGACCCATACGCAGTCTATCCCTTTGTCGAGCGTGAGCGCGGCGATCCGCGTGCCTGAGGCGAGGCCCCATAAGATGAGAATGCCGCCCCTGGATCCGGTGACGAGCACGTCCTCGTCGCGAATCCGGCCGAGAGCCACTGAAGTGATCACAGTTGCGTGCTCCGTGGGGGTTGGTAGCTCCTCGCCGTCGGGCAGCGAGAAGACTCGGACGCGACCGTCGATAGCAACGGCAATGATGTCGCCATGGTCGGGATGTCGGCCTAATGCGAGCGACTCGACGCAGGGAAACGATCCTTTCAATCCCATGAAGCCCCAGCCCAGTTCCAGCACGTGGGGAGAAACCGTCACGAGCGGACCGGCGATCGGATGCCCCGACGTCGCGTCCCAGATCCACACGGCGCCGTCGACCGATCCCGTCGCGACGACGGCGCTGTTGCCAACCTGTCCCCAAGCCCACGCGCTGCGTGGCCATTCAGCCGGCTCGTCGAGACTAAATGCGCTTCTATCGCGCCACGGTTTGCCGGCCGGCGCTTTTGGTTCGCCCGGCGGTCTCCATAGCACACGGCCATCATCGGCAGCGAAAACTGCCCTGCTATCTCGGCGTCCCGTAATTGCGAACGTCACAGTCGCTTGATCGGGATCGGAGTCGAGCGGCGTGCCGCGACCATCGGACGTCAGATCGTGCACGGCGATGGGCGAGTCGGTCAGAGCCCGCAACGTGCCGTTGTCTGAAGCGAAAACCGCTTTAATCTTCGAACCGAGCCACTGCGGGCCGCTGACGAACCGTGGCGGGCCAACGTCTCCCCCAGCGGGGGCCGATTCGATCTGGCAAAGCTTGACGAGCGTCGTGCTATCGTAGTCGGGCCCCAATGCGACCACCTTATGTTCGCTCAGCACGTCCACCTCGGCAACCGCGAGTGCTCTGACTGCGACATCGAATTCTGCCCCGGCATCGAGCCTATGTAGCTCCTTTCGCTCCTTCGGGGACCAGGTCACGATCGTTTTATGGTCGATATATCCGGTAACGATGAATTCCTCTCGAGCACTGTATCCGGCGGCGACCAAGCTGAGCTCTCCGTCGAGAGGCATGGGATCGGGCCATACGTCAGCACCTGTGGCGACGTCAACAACCCAGACGCCAAGACTTTGATCAGCACCTCCTACCACATGCGCTACGACGCACCCCTCGAGCTCGGATACGGCGCAGACTCTTGCCTCCCGTAACGCTTCGGGAGGTGGGATCGGAATTCCCGCGTGAAAATCCCAGGCCACGATTTGGCTATCGCCAGACCCTATGATGGCCAGTCGCCCGCCGAGCAGACCCATGGCAAGCGAGTCGACGTAGGTCAAGAGCGGGAAAGGCTCACCGATTTGTTCTCCGGTGCTCGCGTTGCGAATCACGCCGACTTGGCCATCGTAGGACGACGCAACGACCAGCACCGGCCGCCCGTCGAGCTCAGCAAATGCCAGCGCATTCACGCGGCGGCCTTCGTTATCGAACACCTGCGTTTCGCCAGAGCCTTGTAGTGGATCCCACAAATGGATCTGGTCATCCACGCCTATCGCGAGCAGTGCTTTATCGTCGACACGCCCGAAAGCCAAGGCGCGGACTTTCCCGACTAGGCCATAGGTCGTCTCCAGGTCGGCCATCCAATCCAACGTGCCGTGGCACATTTGCAGCGTGGCGTCGGGACTCTCGGCGGCGAGCGCATTTCCGAGCTCCGCGAGCCTGGCGTTGCTATTATTCCTGAGACGGGCTTGCATCTGCCCGGCGAGCTGGTGGGAGTTGCGACTCAGCGCGATACGGCTGCGGCGCAGCGCTCTTTGCACGACGTAGGCGACCGGCGAGAGACAGACACTGCCTCCGGCAATCGAGTTCACGGTGCGATCCACGCCGAGCAAGTCGATCGCCGACGCAGCGGAAAAGTTGGCGCCGGTCGCCCACGAGCATCTCGAGCAATGGCGAAGGCAGTGGAAGGCTCTGCCCGAAGAGGACAGGAGGGGTTTGCCTGAGCCCGGGCTCACACTGGTGGGGCACTCGATGGGCGGCCTTGTGGCAAGCTACTTCACGGCATTCGTTGTCGGCGGCGAGCTCGTTAGAAAAGTGGTCACACTGGGAACGCCCTTCAGCGGCTCGCTGAACGCCGTCAACGTCCTCGCCACCGGTAAGGAGTTTCCGCTTGGCGCGTTTGCGTCGTCATTGCGCGCCACAGCGCGAACGCTACCCGGTCTCTACGAATTGATGGCCCGCTGGAAGTGCGTCACCGATTACGGCGCACTGCGCAGTGTGACCCCGGGGGATCTCGAGGGCATCGGCGCTAGTCGTGAGCTCGCCGAGGCGGCGGCGGCAACTATCGGCAAGCTGCATTCGGCTTTCGGCGATGCAGCTGAGCGCAAGCCGCCGGTGCGATGTCTCGTGGGGACCACCCAGCCAACGCTGCAAACTGTAAGCTTTCACGACGGCATACCCGAGTTTTTCGAGGACATCAATGGGACGGACCATCGTGGAGACGGCACGGTTTTTCGCTTCGCTGCCCGGCCGCCTGGGGTCGAACCTGCCTACCTGCCGCAAAGCCATGGCGCGCTGGCAAAAACGCAGGAGGCCGTGGAATTCGTGGCGGCTGTGCTCACTGAGCGTGAACTCGGTGAATTTCTAGCGCCGCCCGGTGTCGGTCTTCGAATTCCGGAGATCGTCATCGTGGATCAGCCGTTCATCGTCGAGATATTGGATGGCAGGTCGGGGCTCACGTGCCACCTGAGCGACGCTGAAGAGAACCGATTGGTGACCATGGCCCAATCGAAAGCACATGACGGATCGGTGCAGGTGGAATTCAAGGTTCCGAAGCCCGGTCTTTTTCGTGTTGCAGTCTCGGGCGGTGGCTATAGCGCCGTAGAGAGACTCGTAGGCGCCATGGCCCAAACCTAGCAGGTCAAGACGGGTCTGATGAGAAAAAGCATCGGTAGCAGCGAGGTTCGTGGCGGGCGAGCGTGGTAGGCGCTTGCAGCGCTACAAGCAGCGTCGCCAATACCACATAGCTTCTGCGTCTCATCTATTCTGCTCCTTCGGGCGGTGGGCCTTGGAAGACCTCGGGTGGGACGCCGAGTGCGGCGGCGGCGAGGCCGAACCCGAATAGAGGGTTTGACAAAATCGTCGGAAACGATTTTGTACGCACGAAGTGCGGCCCGCAGGGCGAAGGGCAGGAAGCCCGGAGTAATCCCTCCCTCTCCGCCATTTATGCTATTCCGTGAAATTCTTCGCTGTAACCCTTAGAAACCGACACGAAGCCCATTGGGTTGCCAGGTAACCTGTAGATTAGCGGTAAATAATCGTTCCCATACCACATAACGGCAAGCGTATCTTGAGTTCGAGTATTCTTAGGCCGTTTTTAGAAAAACAGCCCAGGATTGATGCTAAAACGTTCCGACAGCGCCTGGATGTGTTTCTTGCTCAAATTACGCTCCCCCGAAAGCACCCGCGATACCATGGATTTGGAGCCGATCTCCGGCAGGTCGGCGGTACCGAGGCCATACTGGTCCATTAGCAAGCGGAGCATAGCCAGATCTGCAGGCTGATCCGTCACACGTTTTTCGAATGCCGCCAGTTCCTTGTCCTTGTTCTCATAGGCTTCGATGGCGTGGCTTAGCATCTCGATGACGGCATTCAGCGGATCGCCTAGGGAGTCCTCCGCTTCTTCGAGGAGGTTTTCGACCAACTCAAGTGCTTCCTCGTAGTGACCATCATCGGCAATCTGATAATAAGGTGCCGCGGCCTGGGCGAAGCTGTGGCAGGCATCTTTAAAAGCTACAGCGGTCATTTCAGGTCTCCTCGTGCATAGCGGTTACAGAGCTTGTCGTACTCCGCATGGGTGAAAATGCGTTTCACGTACATGCGGTTGTGGACGAATTGGATAAAAGCGATGACGCGCAGGTGGTTGCCGGCGACATCAATGACCCACCATTTGTTCTTGTACTTAAAATTATCCAGCGACGGAAACATACGCCGCATCTCATCAGGAGAGCTGAATTCGCTCTTACGAAGCACCCTATACAGGTCTTCCAGGGCTTGCCTGTGGTTAGGATGCGCCCTGGCTGCATCGTTGAATGGGCGTTTCGATATAACGTGCATGCAGTTCTCCTGTTGACACATTGGCAACTGTAGACCGATGTTGCCGATCTGTCAACAGCGGTGCTATCAAGAACGCTTGGGCTGTGGCGGTTTCAGGGTGGTTCTTGGGAGCGGTGGTAACCGGATAGTCAGCACTATTTGCTGTAAGATGCCTCCGCACCGCCAACCAAACAAATACAAGATCCTCAAATATAGCCCCTGAAGGTGGGAGTCGAAACTTGCCATCAGATCGAGCACCTTAGCTTGCGCAGGAATCAATCGATGATAGAGGACATTGACACTCCCCAGCGCCCGCGCATCCAAGTGCTGGACCAGGCGGGGTTGGCAAGGATAAGACGGTCTACAACCTCTTCATCGAACTACAGTTTTCGGTGGCGGACCAGGCTAGCCGGAGTGGCAGGTCTATTTTAGCTTGAATATGCAGTTCTTGAACTAGGCTAATTTGAAAATATTTCTGAAACCGAGTTTCGGTAACAAACGCCGATGAAAACATTCAAATTGCTACAGGATGTCTAGAATTAATGATTTTGAATGGCGGCTAACCACCGCCGCTTGTGGTAATTCGGTCATTGTACAATGCATTGAATTCGCCACATTAATTTACAATTGCCACATTGATTAGCGTTGCCACATTGATTAGAGTTGTAGGTTGGGGTTTAACAGCACCACGAAATTTCCGTTTTTTGTCTAGGTGGCGGAGGTCATGCAGATACAGAATTGTCTTGTTAACAGAGGCTTACTGAATCAGAAATCACAATAAAACTTGTACAATACATGGAGGAAATCTCAGTGAGAATGCACTACCGCGTCATTCTTGTTCTAGTGGGCTTAATGCTGATCACATCGGCACAGGCCCAGACGGACAAACCCAACATTCTGGTCATCTGGGGTGATGATATTGGTCAGTCAAATATCAGTGCCTACACCCGCGGTATGATGGGTTACCAGACGCCGAATATTGACCGTATCGCCAACGAAGGCATGATGTTTACCGATTATTATGGTGAGCAAAGCTGTACCGCTGGTCGATCCTCCTTCATTACCGGGCAAAGTGTTTTCCGCACCGGTCTGAGCAAGGTCGGACTGCCTGGTGCCAAGGAGGGGCTCAGTGAAAAAGACCCCACCGTCGCGGGTCTGTTGAAGGCCGAAGGTTATGCCACCGGCCAGTTTGGTAAAAACCACCTCGGTGATCGGGACGAACACCTGCCGACCAATCATGGTTTCGACGAGTTTTTTGGCAATCTGTATCACCTGAATGCAGAAGAAGAACCAGAACTCGAGGACTACCCCAAAGACCCTGAGTTCCGCAAGAAGTTTGGCCCGCGTGGTGTGATCAAATCCTTTGCCGATGGCAAGATCGAGGACACAGGCCCACTGACTAAAAAGCGCATGGAAACGGTGGATGACGAAACTGCTGGCGCGGCCCTGGATTTCATAGATCGCCAGCACAAGGCGGGCAAGCCCTGGTTTCTCTGGTGGAGTGGTACCCGCATGCACTTTCGTACCCATGTAAAAAAGGAACTGCGGGGCATTTCAGGGCAGGATGAATACAGTGACGGTATGGTGGAGCATGACCGCCATATCGGTCTGTTCCTGAAAAAACTGGATGATCTGGGTATTGCCGACAACACTATTGTTTTTTACTCAACAGACAACGGCCCGCATATGAATACCTGGCCTGATGCGGCCATGACCCCTTTCCGTGGTGAGAAAAACACCAATTGGGAAGGCGGCTGGCGTGTACCTGCTATGGTGCGTTGGCCCGGCAAGATCAAGGCGGATACCGTATCCAACGAGATCGTCCATCACATGGACTGGCTGCCTACCTTCCTGGCGGCAGTAGGCAACAAGGATATCAAGAAGACACTGCTAAGTGGCCATAAAGCCATCGGCAGAAACTACAAGGTGCATCTGGATGGCTACAATGTCCTGCCAATGTTGACTGGCGAGACTAATGAGAGTCCGCGCAAGGAGGTCTTTTACTTCTCCGATGACGGTGATCTCACTGCCCTGCGCTACAAGGATTGGAAAGCGATCTTTATGGAGCAGCGTGTGGAGGCGACTTTCGAGGCATGGGCCAACCCATTCACCCCGTTGCGTGCGCCCCTGATCTTCAACCTGCGCCGTGATCCTTACGAGCGTTCACAGAAGACATCCAACACCTACTATGACTGGTGGGTCGATCATGTATTTATGCTGGTTCCTGCGCAAGCCTATGTTGGAAAATTTCTGGCAACCTTCAAGGATTATCCGCCACGCATGAAGGCGGCCAGCTTCAGCCTGGACAAGGTCATGGAAAGCTTGAGCAGCACCGGAGGCGCCCAGTAAATCAGCCGGATTCTGATGGTTTGAAAAGGGTTTCAACTGATTAAGCCAGGCATCTGACCATTCGGTGTCTGGCTTTATTATTCTTTCTACAGAAGTCATTAGCGATTTGGAGGGATCGAGCAATGACCAGGATTTACCGGTTTCCCCTCGCAGTATTTATACTGGCTTACTTTGTTGCCGGTCCAGCTGAGGTACAGGCAGGCAGTCTCTCCAAGCCGAGACTGGTCC
>JBDLIZ010000063.1:0-15713 GCA_039714615.1 Pseudomonadota bacterium
GTAACCAACCTCTTGTCCTTGATGACGTGTTTGAGCTTGCGGGTCTTGTCGTCCACGATGACGATGGCGGATTCCTGCTCCTTGCCGCTCCATACGGAAAACCAGACCTCGTCTCCAGCTTTATTGTACTCTGGCTGAACGACCCGCTTAGGACCTTCACCGAGCTTGGCCCATTTGGCGATAGGCAATACCTTATAACCCTTGTCAAGTTTGTTGACGTCGAACACCGCGATCGATTGACTGATCTTTTCGTCCGGGTTCAGTGGGGCGTCTACCCAAAGGTTCTTGGACTTGGGATGGGTCTTTACGAACAGCGAACCGCCGCCCTGGCCATCCAGGGTACGCACCACCTTCCAGGCATGCTTTTTATGTTTCGCCGGATCCGTGCCGATCACGGTGATATTGGCATTGCCCAGGGCACTGGTGACCCAGACGGGTCCGTATTTGGGATCCTTCAGGTTGGCGCCACGACCGGGGTGCGGGATCTTGGTGACATCGATCAGTGCAGTGAGTTTTCTCTCTTTGGAGTCGACCACGGCAATCTTGTCCGACTTGTTGGCCGCGGTCAGGAAATAGCGTTTGGTACTGTCCCAGCCGCCGTCATGCAGATAGCGTGCGGCGTCGATGGTGGAGACCTGCAGATTTTTGATATCCGAATAGTCCACCAGCAGGATCTTGCCCGTCTCCTTGATGTTGACGATGAATTCCGGATGCTGGTGAGAGGCGACGATAGCGGCTACCCGCGGCTCCGGATGGTATTCTTGGGTATCTACTGTCATTCCCCGGGTGGAGACGATCTTCAGGGGCTCTAGCGTGTCACCCTTAAGGATCACGAATTGAGGGGGCCAATAGGTCCCGGCAATACCAAACTTGTCTTCATAGCCCTTGAACTTGGAGGTCTCTACCGAACGCGCTTCCAGTCCTACCTTGATCTCCGCTATGGTCTGCGGCGGATCCATCCACAGATCGATCACAGTGAGCTTGGCGTCGCGACCGATGGTGCCTAGAAAACGGCCCGTAGACGATAACCGGGAGATGTGAACGGCATAGCCGGTATCTATGATGGTGATGATCTTCTTGCTATCCCCATCGATGAGCGCCACCTGTCCCGCATCGCGCAGGGTCACCGAAAATATGTTATCGGTATTATATTTATTCATCTTCTTCTTGGGGAGTTTCTCGGGCGGTACGTGCACCTTCCAAGTCTCCTTCATTTCCTTCATGCCCCACTCGGGTGGGGTAGGTGGCTCTTGCTGCAAGAAGCGCGCAATGATGTCGACCTGTTTTTCAGTAAGCTCGCCTGAGGTTCCCCAGTTCGGCATGCCGCCGGGTGAGCCGTAATTGATGAAGGTCTTCAGATACTCGGTGCCGCGTTTGAGGGTAATGTCCGGGGTAAGGGGCTTACCCGTCGCCCCCTTGCGCAATACGCCGTGACAGCCAGCGCAGCGCTCGAAATAGATCTTCTGGGCGGTTTTAAATTCCTCCTCGCTTAGAACCGGCCCCCCGGGGGTGGTTTTTTGCTTCTGAGCCTCCATGGGGACCGGGGCCCCCTTGTACATCAGTTCTTCATCCGGGGTGCCTGGGTGAACTCCGGTTTCCGCGGCATAAGCCATGCTCGTAGCGGACAGGACTGCCGCTGTAGCGAGGCTCAATGCCGTTTGGGCCATTCTGGATCTCATATATCTGTACTCCTCATTTATTGCGATTACCTGGATTGGGTGTATGCAACATTACACCTACGATTTGTAGGTCATCTTTGACCTAAGTCAATTGGGGGGAAGATTGGCATGAATGAGCGTCCATGAGCCGCGCGCGCGAACTATCCTTATTGGTTTTTTGCGCTCTTTGCCTGGATCGAAGCCTCACGCAGACGCACAGCCCGTTCCCTTCGCTTGCCTCTCTTCACCAGGGGAGGGCATTTGAGGGCGTTCCAATAGGTTGCCTGGCAGTCCAAGCAGTAATGGCACTCGTTCTCGTTGATCTGCCCATCACGTCTGATCGCCCGGACCTCGCATTCGGTGGCGCAGGTCTGACAGGGTCGGCCGCATTCCCGGTGACGGCGTAGCCAGTCGAAAATGTGAAACTTGGCTGGAAAGGTCAGGGCGGCGCCCAGCGGGCAGAGGTAGCGGCAGAAAAATTTGCGGATGAACAGGCCCACCAGGATCAGTCCCAACGCATAGGCCACGAACCACCACTCTCGTTGGAAATGCAGCACCATAGTGGTCTTGAAGGGCTCGATCTCGGAATACCGCACTGCGGTATCCAGGGAGTCCATGGAGACCCCGAACAAGCCGATGAGGACAATGTACTTGATGGCCCAAAGACGTTCGTGAACCAGTTGTGGAAACTCCACCGAGGGTATACGCAGCTTGCGTGCTACTTGATAACTCAGCTCCTGCAAGGCGCCGAACGGGCAAAGCCATCCGCAGTACACACCGCGGCCCCACAGGATGAGGGCGACCGCGACATATCCCCACAGCATGAACATCAGCGGGTCGATGAGAAAGCTGTCCCAACGAAACCCGCGCATCGCGGCGTGCAGAAAGGTGAATACGTTGACTACGGAGAGCTGGGCGAGGCTATACCAGCCGATAAAAAACAGAGTGAACAGCAGAAAGCCGTCTCTTACGTAAAGCATCAGCGTGCGATGCCGTACCAGAAGGTCCTGAAACACCAGGATCAAGGTCAGGATCCCCAACGCGATCGCCAGCACAACCACCTCAAAGCGCTTATTGTGCCAGGCATAGGCCCAGATGGGATCGAGTACCGGGTCTTCCACCAGGGGGCCTTCAAACTTTACCGCGAGGTGGCGCTCATAAGCCTGTTGCAGACCTTTGGATGCTCCTCCGATCAGGCCTCGGGAGACGGCCACCTTTTTGGCGGCGGCAATGATGGTGCGATTCAATACCATTACCGTGATGGTCGCCCCCGTGATTCCATCGACCACCACATAATCCTTGCGGGGCCGGCCGCCGATCTTGACCCGATCATGCAGAGACTTGCCGGTATACTGGTTGATGAAGCCGGTCAAATCTTGATCGGTAATACCCACGACCAGGATGGGTTCCTCGTGTTTCACGATCTGGACGCCGGTAATCGTACCCTGAAGATTGAACCCCACCAGGGTAGAGATCGGTTTTCCGGAATAGGCGGGTATGGGCAACACCTCGTCGGTGAGCAACACATAGCCCAGCCGCCTTCCCCCCTTGGCCACCGTCGCCGCGGGTGGATCGCCTTCGAATTCCCCCAGGCGGTCCGCCTCGGGGAAAAAGCGCGTGATCAGCGGGAACAGCTCGTTCATTTCCCTGGCCTGAGCGAGTGGCACCACCAGAAAAAGTGAAAGGAGCACGAATATCGGAAGTGCCCAGGGCCGGCTCGGATGGAGCCGGGTAACGCCCCGCGCAGATTGCCTTGCCCCTGCGATGGCGGGGATGCGGTTAGCGATCATCCGTTCGCCGTCCCCAAATTCAACAGGATAGCGTATACCTATAATCCGCTGTAATAGGCCGCCAGGTTTTCGATGTCGCTGTCACTTAATGCCTTTACCATTGGGGCCATCATGGGGTCCTTACGTCCGCCATCCCGGAAGGCCTTGATCTGTTTGACGAGATAGACATCTTTTTGTCCCGCCAGATTCGGCCACAAGGGGTTGCTGCTCACACCTTTAGCCCCATGACAACCGGCACAGCTTCCGGCCTTGGCCTTTCCAGCCGCGGCATCCCCACCTGCCTGAACCGCCATCCCGGCGCTGAGCAATACCCCTGCTAACAATACAATCGCTGACCTTCTCATGGTTCCTACTCCTCGTGGATAATAAAATCCCTTACTATGGAACCATAGAACTGTTGAGCGCTGCTTTGATCTAGATCAAAGCAGCAGGAGGTGTTTGACTCGAAGTAAAACCAAACCTCGGGATATCGCCGAGTGCGGAGGATATTGTTGACCAGCAAGGAAGTTTATTGAAACGCTGATTTTGTAAACCTTGGGGGTGCGTATCTACAAATTTTCGACCTACACGTGATGACAGGAGTCGGTCACGATTTGGTTGCACCCTCAATGACGGCGTTGTTTTACATTCCGGCCCGCGATTAGGCCCTTTTGTTCCTCCAGTTCTTCTACAAGAAAATCCCGGAAAATACGCACCCGTGCAGTTGTTCTCAGGTCGACATGGGAAAGCACCCACAATCCTGGGCCCGGCTCGACATGACGCGCCGGGACACAGTGCAGTTTGCGATCGGGATCGCCGAGCACGCAGGCCAACCGGGCAATGCCGATCCCTTCACGCGCCATCGACAGCATGACAGGGATTGAGGTTGTCCGGTAAATGCGCTGTGTATTCGGAAAACTTTTCTCAATCCAGGGTGGACGAGTGTGACCGTCGCCAACCCACGTGATACAGGGCAAATCTTCGGCGTTCGGATTATCCGTGGCTTGCTCTTTGAGCGCTTGCGTTCCATAGATGTCAAAACCGATTTGGGTAATGCGTTTACCCACCAGATTCGGTGGTGGGTTGTCAGTACCGCGTAGCGCGACATCAGCTTCCCGGGCGGCAAGGTCCAGCTCATTCGCTGTTGCAACAACTTCCAGGCTGATCTCCGGATAACGTTGAATAAATTTGCGGATGGCAGGCATCACCAGTCGTTCCGCGCAATGGTCTGCAGCCGTCACACGCAACAGACCACTCAACTCATGACTATCAGCCAGAATCTGGCGCTCGATGTTGTGGGCATTCTCGGCCATGGATTCGGCGTAGGCGACGATGCGTTCTCCAATGGGTGTAATAACCCACCCGTTATTTGATCGTTCAAACAGACTTTTGCCCAGTCGATCCTCCAGCGCTGAGATGCGCCGGTAAATAGTGGTGTGGTTGATGCCCAACCGAATGGCGGCCTGTGTAGCCGAGCCGGATCGCACCACCGCTAAAAAGTATCGGATATCGTCCCAGTCTAATGTGTGCATACTTGCAAATTACATGTGCAATATAATTAATGTACTTGCGTTACCGCACACTTTATCTTGGTCCACAGTCTTTTTCAAACAGAGTGGATGAGGTGAATATGCAAAAGAAAACCGTACTTGTCACCGGCACGACCGGCTTTCTGGGAAGTCATGTTCTTGAAGCGCTCATGCCAAACAAGGACATTCATCTCATCGCCGCCTGCCGGAACCCGTCCAAACTCCTGCCTGATTTCCATGATGAGGTACGGCAAGGGGATCTGACTGACAGCACCTACATCAGGCAACTCACGCAGGATGTAGACATCATCTGTCATGCGGCGGCCTGGACTAGCCTGTGGGCACACAGGAAAGAAGAACAACGTTTTTATCGGGAACCCACCATTGCATTGATCGACGCCGCCATCGCGTCAGGGGTTCAACGCTTCATTTTCGACAGCAGTGTGGTGGTGCCCGGTCCCCACCGCGATAGGACACCCATCGGTGACCATGAGCCCGCAAAGCACCCAGGACTCTGGCCGCATATGGATATCGTGGTCGATATTGAGAACTACATGCGCAAGCAATCAGGGAGGGGAACAACCATGGTAGCACTGCGCTGTGGCCACTTTGCCGGTGAACGCTTCAATCTGGGATTCCTGTCGCTGTTGCTACCGAGGCTCAAGACCCATCTGGTTCCCTGGGTGGCCGGCGGTAAAGCGCGTGTGCCGCTGGTTGATGGCCGAGACCTGGGTACAGCCTACGCTTTGGCGGCGACGGTAGATGGACTGGATGGATTTGAGTCCTTCAATATCTGTGGTCCATCGTTTCCGCCCATGCGTGAAGTCATTGATTTCCTGCATGCCGAAACCGGCGTACCCCGCCCACATTTCGGTGTACCGCTCAGTGGCGCATACGTATTCGGTTGGCTGATGGAGAAATTGAATCCACTTTTGCCCGGCGACCCCTTCCTCACACGAGCCATCGTATTTCTAGGCGAAGATTGGTATGCGCCCAGTGATCTCGCTAAAGAACGTATGGGTTACGAGCCAAAGGTCGACTGGAAGACGGCTATTCGAGGTCAGCTCAAGGAGATGGAAAGTCAGGGATATCCTCGAACGTCGCTGGTGGATGGAACACGCTGATCTTTTCCTCGATGGCGCCTATGCGTCGAAACACAGTGGAGTGATTGATACCAAAATCCGCGCCGCTCCAGACAGTGTGCCTTGACGGCACACGGCCAGGACAACGCGTAAATCGTTCCATTCAAAATGCTGTGCGTTCATGCAAATGGAATTTAATGAACGGGTCAAATTTTGGTGAAAAAGTAGTTTAATATTCTGTACAAATTAACACCCAACAGTACAATGTTTAGACATGACCGATATTACTGAAAAAACATATCGGTAGAACTATTTATGAGCTTTTCCAATTCTTTCCTGGAAAACCCTGCCTTAGCCATAGTGATCATACCGGTTATCAAGGCTATCACATGATTACCGAGTACCTGGCAATTCTTCTCCGGTCCTATTTCTCCTTTCATTTGACCTTCTTCAAGGCGTTGTGTGATCGATTTTTGCAATTGGTGTAGCGCTGAGTTCAGTGTTTTTATTGTTTTTGCATCGTGCTGATCACTTTCCAGTAACGACAATACAATCAAACAACCGCCGGGATGTGACTTGTTATAGTGTAGATGTATGACTTCTTTTAATACCGCATTCAAGGCAGCCCTCGTCGTTTTTTCGCTAGCTAACGATTCGATGAATCTGACAAGGGTGGTTTGTAAATAGTATTCAAGGACTTTCTGAAACAATTCGCGCTTATTCCCGAAAGTATTATAGATGCTGGTTAACTTTAGACCCGTAATTTGCTCAAGTTCTCTCATTGATGTAGCGGCATAGCCTTTCTGCCAAAACAGCAGCATTGCCGATTCCAGTGCCTCGCTCTCATTAAAACTCTTTGTTCTGGCCATTCGGGAACCCATTGATAGTTGATTGATGTATTTTATAACAATCGCTACAGAATAGCTTGACAGTATCGCCATGATAACTATATTGTAACGAACGTTACAATATAGGCGCGAAAATATCCACAATGCTGGGAGAAGCGAGATATGAACAATTTTTCAAAAGTAAATACTGGCAAGCTGAGTAATCTGGAGCAGCACACATTCGCCCCAGAAGGGCTTCCCATACCTCTTGTGGGCAAGCTGTTTCTGGGGAATCTTGTCGATTTAACTTCTATGGAAGTATCGTTGAACAAAGATGCGCCGAACACCGGTGTTAACTTTTTTCATACGCACAAAAATAATGAAGAGCTGTACATCTTTCTCGGGGGTACTGGGGAGATGAAGATTGATGAAGATCGCTTCCCGATTGAGGAAGGAACCATAGTACGGGTAGCCCCTGAAGCAAAACGTGCCTGGTGGAATACCGGTAAAGATGACCTTTATTACGTCGTTATTCAAGCGCAAATAAACGGATTGAAAACCGCTGCGCTAAATGATGCAGAGATCATCGAAGAAAAAGTGCCTTGGGTCTAAGACTGTATGTCTAAGACTCAATAGCAATCCACTAGTGATGAAGTTGACGACTAGGGATGCCATTAGGAATGCGAACGAAATAACTTCCCTAACTGGCGCCGAATAATCGTTTGTATTCAAGGCGTGACAACAGGCGCATAGCCCCAGCTATGTCACTGTTGTCACAACACCGAATACGAGCGATAAGGCAAGTCAGATAGGGAAGTTATTTCGGTAGCATTCCTTAGCAGGGGCTATCTGTAGATCCGGTGCGGATGTCTGTTATCACACCGGCACAATATGCCCCGCTATCAACGCAAGAAATTCCGGAGATGTAGTTATGGTGCTTGAAGCAATAGAAAATCAGCTTTTCCGAAAGCTGGCTCCATTCACGATTCGCCATATTCGGCGACCCGATCTAGGCGCGGACGATCCCTTGGTCAGCAAGGTGCTGGACCAGGCATCACGAGAGTTTCAGGTCGCGCCGCCGATAATCCTGCACCAACCTGCGCCCTTGTTGTTGGCCGGCATATGGGGCTTGATGCGGGAGAGCTTTGTCATCCATTCTGAAGGGCGCCTCGTCCGTGAGGCGGTGGCCGCCGCGATATCACAGCTCAATGAATGTCCATATTGCGTAGATGTGCACACGTCCATGCACGCTAGCGCGGGAGGCGAGAATGATATTTTGGCCGGCGAATTGAAAGCAGGTTTCTCGCCAGAGGCACTCGCCTATCAGTGGGCGTCCGCAACACTGACCCCAAACGCCGAAGTGATTCGTCATCCGCAAATACCACCAGCAGATGTACCACAAATATTCGGCACTGCTCTATGTTTTCATTTCATCAATCGAATGGTGAATATCTTCCTAGACAAGGCGCCCATGCCGATGCCTGCTGCAAGCAGTCACTTTATGCGCTCATTTTCGCGAGCGTCACTGCGCTTTTTCGGCAAACGAATGGTAAAACTCGATGGCACACCGGGCGACTTCATCATCGATGCCGGGCAAATGGCGCTACCAAAGGAATTTGCCTGGTCCGCTACTGATCCCAATGTGGCTGGAGCTCTGCTCCGGTTTGCCTATGCAGCCGAGAATGCAGGACAGGAGGCCCTTGATGCTGACGTACGCGCACTGGTGCTTTCTCATCTGGATGGCTGGAATGGTGAACAGCCTGATTTGGGGCGGAGCTGGACGGATGTTCTTGTTAACCCGCTTGACGAAAGCTTGAGGCCTTCAGCCCGGCTGGCCCTTCTTTCCGCGCGAGCTTCCTGGCAGATTGACGAACAGGTAATAGGCGATTTTCGTGCCATTGCTGGTGATGATAAGGCGCTTGTCCAGGCCGCGGGTTGGGCCAGTTATGCTGCTGTTAAACGGATTGCAGGCTGGCTATGAAATCCCTAGTGCTCTATCAATGTAAGTGTGCGAGTTCAGTTAGCTTGTCAACGTTCACGGCAAGGCGCGCCTCGCAGATAATGGCCCTTCCCTTGTCAAGGGGCGCAACGCCGTCCGTGGGCGTTGACAAGCTAACCCGAAGGGCGTCCCTGTGGTGTCCCGCCGCGGCGTTGCAGTGCTCGACAAGGTGATAGACATTGCCTTCGCACTGCGCCTTGCTGCGAAACACCACAGGGACGCTGAATCCGTAATTATTACATCGATAGAGCACTTGGAGCCTGTCGGACTTAGGACTGATCTACTGCGGAAAAGCCGAATTTTGACAGATTTGCTGATCCTTTCCGTTAAATAAATACGGCTATTCACCTCACAAATCCGCCGGGAGCGGATTTACTCACTCCGTCCCTGGGGTTCAACCCTAAAGGGCCGGCCAAGCTGTTCAAAATCGTTCCTGACGATTTTGTGGACAGCCTCTGGCTGCTCCTGGTTGGATTGTTTGCTAACATCAGATAGCAGATGTCACAATGTCTGTAGAGCAACTATTAAAAAGATATTAAAAATTCTATCGCAACCCCTCTAACCACCAAGCGATAAATAATCGGATGGACCTATCTTTATTTGGCGGCTTTCAGCTGGTTGATGATGCGGGAAATGTCGTTAAGCTGAGTATGCGCAAAACCAAGGCCCTGTTGGCCTGGCTGGCGCTGCATCAGGATAAAAGCCATCCACGGGAGCGGTTAGCGCTGCTGCTGTGGGAAGAGAGCGACGATAGGCAGGCTCGTCATAGCTTGCGACAGGCCCTCAGCGGATTGCGTAAAGTACTCGGAGAGCACGCCGGGATGCTGGTTGCCGATCAGGAAAGTGTAATGCTCAGAAGCGGGCATATCCAGGTGGACACGTTACGGTTTGAAGCCCTGTTGAGCGGTGATCACTCCAGCGAGGTCCTGAAGCAGATAGTGTCGCTTTATGCAGGAGAATTCCTCAAGGGCTTCAATCCCCGCTCCAACACCTATGAAGAGTGGCTGTTGACTCAACGCAGCCACTACCGTGAACGCGCCATGAGTGCCATGTCGGAATTGTTGGAGCACTATCTTGTAACCACCCAACTGGAATCCGGCGTTCGTCTTGCTATCCGATTACTGAGCAGTGATCCACTACAGGAACAGGTGCATCGAACCTTGATGCAAATCTATGTCCGTCTCAACCGTCCGGCTGATGCGTTACGCCAATATCGTCAGTGCCGTCGCGTTCTGTTCCGGGAACTGGAGCTGGCACCGGAGCCCGAGACCGACCGCCTCTATCAAGAGATCGCCCGGTTCCGTGCCCGCCAGGTAAAAGAAACCGTCTCGCCTGCCGCCCCTGATATTTTCCCCGCAGCCCAGCCCGCCGCATCGATCGACCACAACAGCTCCAGGAATACCAAAGCATCCACCGTGCCTGTTGATGATCCTCAGCAGCTTCGGTCAGTGACGGTGGCACACCTCCATTTAAGTCACTATCTGGAATTGATATCAGAAGACGATCCGGAACGGGTACATCAACAAACTCAGGACCTGCTCCACCAGGTTGATCGGCTGGTGCAACATTACGGTGGGCAACTGCATCATCAACATACCAATACTATCGCTATCCTCTTCGGCCTACCCGTAGCATACGGAACCGAGGGCGAAAAAGCGGTGCAGATAGCAGTAGAACTGCGGGACGAGTTTGTCGCCAGGTCGGGCAAGGAGACAGATGCATTAGACTTCCAGATTGGCATCGTCAGCGGGCCGGTAGTGTGTAGTGGAGAAGACCCGGTTTCCGGGGCAGTCTTCGCCCAGGCGGAACAGCTGGCCAGAGCGGGCCAACCTGGAGAGATTTTACTCTCCGAAGCAACCTTTCGCGGATTGCGGCTGCCCATCGAGGTAACCAAACGAGACGATGGATCAAGGCAGATCGTGAGGATCCACACAGATTCAGTACCGGACTCGTACACCACCCCTTTTGTGGGCCGCACACGGGAACTGCGCCAGATTGGCGCCGCTCTGGAAGCGAGCATCGAAGACCAGGCAGGTGAAACATTTTTTATGCGCGGCGAGGCGGGAATAGGCAAAACCCGCCTGGTGGAAGAAGTTACAAAACAAGCCCATCACTTGGGTATCGCCTGCCATAAAACCCTGGTGCTCGACTTCGGAACGGAGTTGCAGGCGGAACCAATGCCGTCCCTGCTACGTCAGTTGTTGGGCGTCGAAAAGAATGCTTCCGCCGAACAGATCAAGGCATGCACCAGGACGCGCCTGGGCGCAAAGTGGAACGAGACGCTTCACGGCAATGCACTGCACGCCCTGTTCCGTCTGCCGCTCACCGGGAACAATCACGAGCAGCAGGAACAGCTCACAGAAGAGGCCCGGCACATTGGTTCTCAACAACTTCTGCGCGGCATTCTGGAATCGACCAGCCAAAACCAACCCCGGTTGCTGGTTATAGAGGATATCCATTGGGCCGACCAACAAACCCTGACCCTGCTGGCCGAGCTTGCCGCTATCGTGAGTCATTGCGCTACGCTGCTGATTATTACTTCCCGTGTCGAGGGTGAACCACTTGATCCTGCGTGGCGCAGCGCCATGCATGGCGCCCCACTGACAACGCTTGATCTGGGACCACTACGACAGGAACAGGCGCTGGTGCTGGCGGAGCAACTGACCGGGGGTGATGACGAATTTATACAGCGCTGCATCAAACGCTCGGGGGGTAATCCGTTTTTCCTCGAACAACTGCTGTGGAGATATACGAATCGCAACGGGACTGTCCCCAATTCTGTCCAGAGTCTGGTGCTGACGAGACTTGATATCCTCACCAGGATGGACCGGTTGGCTGCCCAGGCCGCCAGTGTACTGGGACAGCGATTCAAGTTGGAGACGTTACGGCATGTGCTGGAAAACAACGACTATCAGGCCGATGCACTGCTCAATCAACGGATGATCCGTCCCGATGGTGAAAACTTTTTGTTCGGGCATGCCCTGCTGCGCGATGGAATATACACCTCACTGCTGACCTCCCACCGACGCATCCTGCACCTCAAAGCAGCCGAGTGGTACCAGGAACGGGATCCCACACTCTACGCACGCCATCTTGACCTGGCAAATGATGAGCGGGCCGCAGAAGCGTACCTGCGGGCAGCACAACTCGCGATTTCCGCACTCAATTTCGAGCAAGCGCTGAACCTCACCTCGCGTGGAGCCGAGATCACCCGGGAACCCGCTTTGAGCGTGCGGATCAACAACCTGCATGGTGATCTTCTCATCCAGGCCGGCGCCATCAACAAGGCCAATCAGGCTTTTGAGGCAGCCGCAAACCAGGCCAGGGATGACCAGGATCGTTGCCGTGCTTTGATCGGTCTGGCTGCGGGGCTTACGGTTCAGGATGATCTGAACAAGGCTCTCGAGGCTCTCGATCAGGCCACCCCTCTGGCCCTGCAAAGTCAGAACGGCGCCCTGCAGACCGAACTCTACTACCGGCGTGGAGACATCCTGTTCGCACTGGGTCGAGTTGATGATTGTCTCAAAGCCCATCAGCAGGCTGAACGTCTGGCCAAACAGTCCAATTCGCCATTGCTGGAGATCCGCGCCCTTGCCGGAATGGCTGATGCCTGTTATGCGCATGGACAGATGGAGAAAGCTTTTCACTACTTCGACCGCTGTATTGAATTGGCGCGACGTGAAAAACGGCTGCCTCAGGAGCTTGGCAACCTCGCCATGCGTGGCTTGACCCGCTTCTACAACGGCTCCACGAGTGATGCCATAGCGGATGAACTGGAGTGCGCCAGGCTTGCCGCAGAGTACGGGAATTTACGGGCTGAAATGATCGCCCACATGAATCTTGCCCTGGTCTATCTCTATACCGAGAACATTCATGAGGCGGAACTGGCCGGGCGACGCGGGCTGGAACTTGCGCATCAACTGGGTGCAGGCCGGTTTCTCGGTGACAACCTGGCCGCTATCGGCGAGGCACTCGCACTGAAAGGACAGGTTGACGAAGGTGTTGAGTACCTCGAACGCGCTTATCAGGCAGCGCTCGATTCCGTCCCCACTTATACCGGCGCCGTTATCCTGGGTGTCCTGGCACGCGTGACATCCGATGAAGAACGACGCCAACAGGCCATTACTCAAGGGCAACGACTCCTTGAGCAGGGCAGCCTCAGCCACAACCATCTTCACTTTTACCAGAATCTGATCGAGGTCTGTCTCAACAAAAAAGATAAGGATGCCGCCCTTCATTACGCCGCCGCTCTGGAAGAGTACACACAGGACGCCCCCCTCCCATGGAGTGACTTCTACATCGCCCGCGGTCGTCTGCTGGCAAAAACCCTGCACCTTAAAGTTGAAGAAGAACACAGGCAGCAGGCCAGATCACTCCTGGATACTGCCCGAGCGGCAGGACTCTATTTTGGTACGCAAGCACTGGAAGCCTTGATAAAACGCTAATTTCTTCTTATATTTTAAACTATTAGGATGCGCCCACAGGAAGCGCCCTCGGGAGAGGATACCGTTCAAACGGTAACAATCCGGCAGTCTCTCAGACCAAAAAACTCTCTTTTTTTCATCTTCTCGTAAAGAAACCCATTTTTGACGCGTCTTTGACGCCCTGTTCCACGCTGCTGTGACAGGACTCCCTTATCGTACTTCCTAACGAAATCGGCATCACAGGATTTCGGATAACCCAAAACCGCTTATGGAGGCTTACCAATGAATATCACTCGCTTGATCAACACCAAATTCAGCAACATCGGTTTCCTGGTTACCTTGTCTGCCATCACGGCAGGACTCTTGATCTCAACCACCGTTGCTCTAGCCGATGATTCGATAGACTCTAAAGTAACAAGTAATTATTTCGATGCAAACTGGACACTATCCAACACCAATAGCCAGCCTCATCAACCTGCGGCCAATGCAATTGAAACCATAGCCGCCAGGTACTTCGATGAAAACTGGACCTTGAACAACAGTTACAGCAAGCCTTATGAGCAACCATCGGAGAAGGTTGACGTAGCCAACTCTGATTATTGAAATTATTCTTGATAGCACTGCTGCCCCACAGAACCCTCCCCTCTTTCAAGGAGGGGAGAGTCAGGATGAGGAGTGCACGCCAGCCTGATGGCGCGGGAATAGCCAGCACCCGGGTGTACCGTGCCGGCGGTCAAGCACTGACAGTTGAGAATGTAAATCAGGAATCAGTAAATCCACATAAACGATTTGGAGCTGACTCATGACGAAATATGCAAACCTACTATCACAGATGTCCGACAAACTATTTCTGACCGATGGCGGACTTGAGACCACTCTGGTCTTTCACGATGGAATGGATCTGCCCTGCTTTGCTGCCTTCGATCTGCTGAAAGACAGTGCAGGCACGATCCGCCTGCGCGATTATTATCAGCAGTACATTGATATTGCACTCGAGCACGGGCTTGGGTTCGTGCTGGAAAGCGTCACCTGGCGTGCCAGCTCAGACTGGGGTAAAGAACTTGGATACTCAGAGGACACGCTGTCCCAGGCCAATATCCGATCAATCGAATTGCTGCAACAATTGCGTGAGCAAAACCAGACAGATAAGTCACCCATGATAATCAGTGGCAATCTTGGACCACGCGGTGACGGTTATGCGGCTGACTGGTTAATGTCCCCGGACGAGACCGCAGAGTATCACTCCCCACAAATCAGGTCGCTGGTAGAAGCCGGTGTCGACCAGATTGCAGCATTCACCCTGCCCACCACAGATGAAGCCATCGGCATTGTTCAAGCTGCCCAGAACACCGGGATCCCACCCGTCATCTCGTTCACGGTCGAAACCGATGGCCGCTTACCCGACGGGCAATCTCTGCACTCTGCTATTGAGGCCGTGGATGCGGCAACGAACCAGGGGCCGGCCTACTATATGATCAACTGTGCACACCCCAGCCATTTCGACAGCGTCCTCGCTGGCGATAAACCCTGGCTAAAACGCATTCGAGGTCTTCGGGCGAATGCCTCGTGTAAAAGTCATGCCGAGCTGGATGAATCACTCACACTGGATGATGGCAATCCGCAGGAGCTGGCTACGCAATATAAAAAAATACTGAACCTGTTACCGAATATCAATGTTCTGGGTGGTTGCTGTGGCACCGATCACAGACACGTAGCGGCTATTGCACAGGCATGCACCGTATCTGTTTAGGAATGCGAACGAAATAACTTCCCTAACCGGCGCCGAATGATCGCTTGTATTCAAGGCGTGACAATAGGCGCATAGCCCAGCTATGTAACTGTTGTCACAACGCCGAATACCAGCGATAAGGCAAGTCAGATAGGGAAGTTATTTAGGTAGCATTCCTAAGCTACGACGCCCGTGATGCGACCTGAAATGGCTCATTAATGAGCGATCTTGGGCCAGTAAGTGTCCATGGAAAACGACGGACTGTGATTCTTCACGTGACACTGGGCGCACATTCTTTCTTTGGACCACAGTCGATTCGCCAGAGGCTGGCGGCCTGCGGACTGGACATGTGCATTGCCTGGTCCATGGCAAGATTCGCATTGCACATCCGTCAAATGCGGGGTGATGAGTTTATCCAGAAACCCACCGGGTTTATTAAACCCCACGGTATGGCACGCTACGCAGTTCGGATCATAGGCCTTATTGACCGACTCCAAATGTTCATATGCGCCGGCGTGCTCGCTTCGCTGCCATACTTCATGCTGCACGGAATGACAGCCCTTGCATGATGCCTCACCCGAGAAGTTAACAGCACCTGACTCCTGTTGTTTACGGATCTCAACCCGTTTCAGATAATCCTGTTCGAGCTTTGCATTGTATTCATCATACCAGGCGCTCATGCGCGGTGCGTCGGGA
>JBDLIZ010000064.1:0-15593 GCA_039714615.1 Pseudomonadota bacterium
AGAGGTCATTGCCCGCGGATAGTTGTCTTTGTAGCGAGAACCTGAAAGACCAGGACATTTACTTTCTAGATAACTTGCTGCCATGCTGGAAGGATGTCGGAAAGGATTTTTTTCACGGTCAAGACCTCTCCACGCTGGTCGTACCCTTGCAATATCGTGGCCACACCCTTGGGGTATATAACCTGTATGTCAACCGCCAGGCATTTCAAGATCGCGAGGACATGCTGGACCTGTTCACCAGCATCGGCCGTCACTTGGGAATGGCCATCGACAAGGCACGCCTGGATGAAGAAACCAACCGATTTTCCATCATTGAAGAACGCACCCGTATCGCTCACGAGTTGCATGATTCTCTCGCCCAAACCTTGGCCAGCATACGCTTTCAAGTCAGGGTCCTAGATGAAACCCTGCATCAGGAAGACGAGGCCGCGGTATGGCAAGAACTCGAGAGAATCGAGAACAGTGTCGATGAGGCACATACGGAAGTGCGTGAACTGATCGCCCATTTCAGGGCACCCTTGCATAAGCACGGCCTAATCCCCTCTATCGAGCAAGCGGTGGAGCGATTTCGTGCCGCTTGTAAGGATACTCATATCTTTCTGCAAAAACAGTGGCCAGACAGAATCCTGCCTGCCGAACACGAAATTCAGATATTGCGCATCGTGCAAGAGGCATTGGTAAACGTGCGCAAACATGCTCAGGCCGACACCGTCAGGGTATTAATGCAGGGAGATGAAAAAGATCAGTATCGTATCCTAATTGAAGACGACGGCGTTGGACTCAGCAATAATGTCTCTCCATCAATCCCCGGAGAACATGTCGGAATCAGTATAATGAAAGACAGAGCCAGCCGTATTGGTGGTACATTACGCATTGAAAGCGAACCTGGGGAAGGTGTTCAGGTTATGCTCACTTTCAAATATCCTGCCTCAGGGCTCACAAGTTAAAATAATGAGAGAGATCATAAGCCGATGAATCTTAGAGTTCTGATCATTGATGATCACACCTTGTTTCGTGAGGGTTTGCAAGGTTTGCTGGCACGTCACGGCATCGAGGTTATCGCCTCTCTGGGAGATGGCCAGAAAGGAATGCGTTTAGCACATAAATTGCGCCCCGATGTCCTACTGCTAGATATGCGCATGCCGATAATGGATGGACTATCCATACTGCGCCAGCTCCAACAGGAAAAATTCGAATTCCCCGTGGTAATGCTGACCACCAGCAGCGATGAGCGTGACCTGGTAGAGGCCCTGCGCAACGGAGCTCGCGGCTATCTGCTCAAGGACATGGAACCCGATGACTTGGTGGTCGCACTGCGAGAAATCGTGGCCGGCAAGACCGTGGTGGCCCCAAACCTGACCCAGGTGCTCGCTCGAGTCATCCAGGGTGATGTCCCCCCAGAACCCAAACCCAGCCCCATAGATGATCTCACACCACGGGAGTCGGAGATCCTTGGGCTGCTTGCGGAAGGCCAAAGCAATAAGGTGATCGCCCGCAATCTCGGCATCTCTGACGGTACGGTAAAACTGCACGTCAAGGCCATTCTGCGTAAGCTTAGCATTCATTCCCGGGTAGAAGCCGCTGTTATCGCAGTAGAACACGGCATGAGGGCACGCAAAAAATAATGGACCGACCAGAAGTTTAGCCATGCAAAAGTTAGTGGACCTTCTTGTTGACCGGCTGAAATCAGTGCAAGAAGTTATGCCGTGGGACATGGAGGAGATGATGAAGAAAAATCCGGATATTCTGGTACTGGATGTACGAGAGCGGGATGAATTCGATACCATGCACGTTGCCAACAGCCTCAATGTGCCTCGTGGAATCGTGGAGTCCGCCTGTGAATGGGGTTATGAAGAGACCGAACCCGAACTGGTGCAAGCGCGGGAGCGCGAGGTAATTATTGTCTGTCGATCAGGCTACCGCAGCATTCTGACTGCATTTAATTTGCAGTTGCTCGGTTTCAAGAAGGTCTATTCCCTGAGCACGGGGCTACGAGGGTATAATGACTATGAACTGCCTTTCGTGGATATAGAGGAACAGCCTATTGATATCGAAATAGCCGATGCCTTTTTCATAAACAAGATTTTGTCGTACCAGTTGGCGCCGAAAGACAAGTATACCCATGACGAATGAGTTTTCAGGACCCATAGCACGCCGCCTTTGCCGCATAGCTGCGTTAGAACACGAAAACCATAGAAAAAACTATGCCTTACGTATTCTGCCTTGCTCTTCAACAAACTCGACGCACTCTGCGCACCCAAAAACCCATCCGTCATGGGTATAACCAAAAGAACGGCTAAATGAACATCGCTGAACAATCAGACACCTTAATCATGGCGTTATTTTGTGATTTTGAGAACATCGCGCTAGGGACACGGGACGCCAAATACACGAAATTCGATATCAACAAGGTGTTGGAACGCCTGCTGCTCAAAGGCACCATCATCGTGAAGAAGGCGTACTGTAACTGGGACAGGTTCAAGGAATTCAAGGCCCCCATGCATGAGGCATCATTCGAATTGATAGAGATCCCTCATGTACGCCAGTCAGGGAAAAACTCGGCGGATATTCGCATGGTCGTCGACGCCTTGGATCTGTGCTATACCAAGTCCCATGTAACGACCTTTATCATTATCAGTGGCGATTCGGATTTCTCCCCCCTGGTCAGCAAGCTAAGAGAAAACAACAAGACCGTCATCGGAGTAGGCGTAAAAAACTCCACCTCTGATTTACTGATCGCCAATTGCGATGAATTCATCTACTACGATGACTTGGTACGGGAGAAAAAAGGCAAAAAACCCGTTAGAAAGAAATCGAAGACTATCCCTGAGGCACGCAATGGTGCCAAAACCAACCTCAGGGATGAAGACGATAGACGCCATCAGGCCCTAGACCTCATACTCGAAACCATAGAGGCATTGTTCGCTGAGCGTGGTGCGGAGGAAAAGATCTGGGGCTCCATGGTAAAACAGGCGTTGAAACGACGCATGCCAGGATTCAATGAATCCTATTACGGATTTCGCTCCTTCGGCAAACTCTTGGAAGAGGCCGAGGCCAGGCAGTTAATGGAGCTCGAACGCGATGAGAAGTCTGGGGGCTATATCATTAAGAGTTTTGTCCAGGATTAACGGAGGAAAAGATGATATTTAGAACATGTTCCAATCCAATCAAGTTCATTATGATACTCACGCTTGGCCTGCTCGCACCGCTATCGGCCTACGCCACCAATGGCTATTTTTCCCATGGTTTCGGCACCAAAAGCAAAGGCCTCGCGGGCGTGGCGGTGGCCCTGCCCCAGGATGCCATGGCGGCGGCCACCAATCCGGCGGGCATAGTCCAGGTAGGCGAACGCTGGGACCTGGGATTGGCCTTTTTCAATCCCAATCGCAGCTATACCGCCAATGATGACGCCGCAGCGGGGCCCCCATTCGCCTCTATTCCTCCCGGGACCTTCGATAGCGCCAATGACATTTTTTTCATCCCGCACTTCGGCATCAACTGGATGCTCGATGAGGTCAGCGCCATCGGCCTGACCATCGGCGGTAACGGGGGCATGAACACCGAATATCAGACGGCAACCTTTGCCAACTTCACCCCGCCGGGCGCTCCGGCTCAGTTTGTTGCCAGCGAGCCCACCGGTATCGATCTCATCCAGCTGTTCATCGGCCTGAGCTATGCCAGGACGGTGTGGGAAGGACATTCCTTCGGCATCACCCCATTGCTCGCCATACAGCGCCTAAAGGCAGAAGGGCTCGAGCCTTTCAAAGGGGCCTCCGTGGCACCTGACAAGGTCACCAACAATGGTAATGACTATTCCTTCGGCGGTGGCGTGCGGGTGGGCTATCTGGGAGAATTAAACGATTGGCTGACCCTGGGGGCCTCCATACAGAGCAAGCTCTACATGAGTGAATTCGATGACTACAAGGGGCTGTTAGCCGAGGGCGGAGACTTCGATATTCCGCCGGTCTACAATCTGGGGTTCGCCGCCAAGGTTTATCCCAAACTGACCTTCGCCTTTGAAGTTCAGGGCATACTGTATGAAGAAGTCAAATCGATATCCAACAAGAACGACTTCCCGGTAACCCCCGGTAGTTTGGGAGGAGACGATGGACTGGGCTTTGGCTGGGAAGACATGACCATCTTCAAGCTGGGATTACAGTGGAATGTCAAACCCGACTGGACCCTGCGCATGGGTTATAGCACCGCCAATCAGGTCATCCCCAACAGCCAGGCCCTGTTCAATATCCTGGCGCCGGCCACGGTCACGGAGCATATCTCCTTCGGTCTCACCAAGCGCTTTGGCGAGCGCAACGAACTCAATCTGGCCTTCACCCATGCCTTCAATGAAAAGGTCTCCGGCACCAACCCCAACACCGGCCCCCAGACCGGCTTTCTGGAGATGGACCAGAACGAGCTGGAAATCAGTTGGAGCAGGCTATATTAATCGGGCAAAAACCGAGATGACGTCATTCCCCGCCATCTCAGTAGTGCGCCCACATAGCCTGGGCGCACTACTGGTTCTACTCTCCTGCCTCACCCCAACCGGACCGGCCATCAGTGCCGAAGGCGATCCCGAGGCCACCGAGCTGCTGCGCAATGTCGAGACCAGAATGCGCGCCGAGACCAGCACCAGCGTCTATCGAATGGAACTGACCCGACCGGATTGGAATCGCACCCTGAGGTTTCGCAGTCATGATGACCGAAAGGGGCATCGCTCGCGTCTGGAGATCTTAGAACCCCGAAAAAGCAAGGGTACGTTGTTCCTGCACATCGAAGACAAGCTATCCATGGTGCTGCCCAAGCTGCGCCGCGAATTTGCCATTTCTCCGGCCATGATGCTCGACCCATGGATGGGTTCGGATTTCAACAACCAGGACCTGCTGGAGGTGGGTGCGCTGATCGAGGACTACAGCCACCAGATCATTGCCCGCGAAGCCAATCGCGAATTCTCGGTGATAACCATCGAATCGCGTCCCGCTCCAGGGTCCAAGGTGGTTTGGAATAGGCTGGTGCAACGTATCCGCTCCGATGGTTTGCCGTTGGAGGTTGAATATTTCGACGATGGAGGACGAGCACTAAGGCGCTTGAGCTTTCATGACCTGAAGACATTCGGTGACCGAGAAATCCCCACGCGCTGGACCATGGTCCCATTGGACAAAGACGGTTACCAGACCGTGATCATCATCGAGGACATCACCTACGACGTAAAGATCCCCGATAGCCTGTTCAAGGATCTTGTCGCCAAGAGAACGGGCAGCGAGTGAATCGGGCCCTTTTTCGCATGGTCTGGCGCAATCTAAGCGGCAACCTGCGCCGTACCCTGCTGACCGTCAGCGCAGTGGCCATCGGATTGGCTGCCATGATCTTTCTCTGGGGCTTCAGTGACGGCCTGCAGAGCAACATGGCTCAGAACTTCCAGGAGACGCTGGTCGGCAGCCTGGAGATCCAGCACCAAGGATTCTTTCGGCATCCTGAACTGCAGCGCCATATCCAACACCCGGATGAGCTGATTACTGCGCTCGAAGACAGCGGCGTTGGGCATTGGACCCAACGTCTGTTCACCTTTGCCCTGGCGGCGGGGGAAAATACCTCGTTGGGTTTGATGCTGTTAGGTATAGATCCCAGCACCGAGCCCCGAGTGACCCATATCGCAGAGAAGATTACCGAGGGCCGGTTCTTTACCGACCAACAGGCCCATGAGTGTGTCTTAGGTGCGACCACGGCCCGAAACCTGGGCGCCCGAATAGGTGATCCGATCGTGTTGATGAGTTACGATCGTTACGGCACCCCGGCCGTGGAGGAATTCACCCTCACCGGCATCATCACCAGCGGTGAACTGGGGATCGACCGAGGTTTGGTGCTGGCCCCTCTGGCCACCGTCCAGGAGATGCTGGAGATGCAGGGCCGGATCACCGGCATTACGGTCCGCCTGGCGGACAAAGAGCTGGCGAAGACCGCAAAGGCCTTGCAAGAATTACTGGCTGGAAGGGAATATGATGTCTTGCGATGGGATGAGATGTTCCCGGCGGTCAAGGAGTGGATGTCTCTGAGCGACGCCTTTCATTACATATTTCTTACCGTAGTACTGCTCATCGTATTGGCCGGTGTGGTCAATACCGTGCTGCTCTCCATGCTGGAACGCACCCGCGAACTCGGTGTAATGATGGCGCTGGGCACGAAACGCTATCAGATCGGTGCCCTGGTCGCACTGGAATCTCTGGTCATCGGTCTGCTGGGAATAGCGACGGGCACCTTGCTGGGTATCACTACGGTATTGCTGGTCGGCAGGGTTGGGATCGATCTCTCACTGCTCATGGGATCAACGACCCGATTCTATGTAGATCCCATCATTCATACCCGCTTAGATATCCACCACCTTTGGTATTCCTGCCTGGCGGCCTTGGTCACCACCTTATTGGCCGGTATCTACCCGGCCCTGAAAGCGGCACAGCTCGAACCCGTAGAGGCGATCAGACATGGTTGAGGCGAGCCATTTGAGTATCCATGCCTATCTGCTGCTGGGTACTCGTAACCTACTACGCAACCCTCACCGCAGCGCCCTGACCCTGGCATCACTGATCGTCGGCATCGCCGGTCTGACGTTTCTCAGTGCCATGAACGACGGCTGGTTGCGGGAGATGAAAAGCAACTTCATCCTCACCCTCAATGGCCACTTACAGATCCATGCCCAGGGTTTCGAGGCCTTTCAGGACCTCAAACGGAGCATCCGAGAACCGGCGAAGATCGGCGCCATGCTCGAGAGTGATCCCGAGGTTATGGCCTGGACGCCGCGGGTGCGAGCCTCGGGTCTGGCGGTCTTAGCCGGAAAGCATACCAATGTACAGATCATGGGCGTGGATCCCGCTCGTGAACCCCGCGTGACCCGCCTTCGCGAATGTGTCACGCAAGGCAGCTGGCTTCATCACGATGCCCCCACAGGCCTGCTGATGGGAGTGAGCCTGGCTCAAACCATCGGTGCGCAGATCGGTAGTAGGGTCGTGCTCATGACCCAAGGCAGCGGCGGCGAGATGTCCTCCGAGGTGTTCTATCTGCGTGGGATCCTGTGCGCCGGCACCCCCCAAATCGACCGGGTCTTGGCCATCGTCAATCTCCCGGTTGCGCAACAGTGGCTGGCTATGGATGAAGCGATCACGGATATCGTAATACGCGCCGACTCACATGCCGTCACGGATACCCTCTACCAGCGCCTCAGCGCATCATTGAGCGGTGAGGATTTCGAGATCATACGCTGGCAGGATCTCGACCCCATGGTCCGCCAATGGTTGCAATTCAGTAGGGCCTACACCCTGGTGATCATCCTCGTGGTCATGGTGCTGGTCATCGTCGAGGTGCTCAATACCATGCTCATGGCATTGCACGAGCGCAGCCGGGAGATCGGTATGATGACCGCGCTGGGCACTCGCCGGCGTCAGTTGTTCAATATGCTGTTACTGGAAAGCAGTATCCTGGTGACCGTGGGGGCATTTATCGGCTCTGCGGCGGGAGTAGCTGCGGTATTGTTGTTTGCCCGCACGGGCATCGACCTATCGGGTTTCGCCAATGCCTTCGAGTTCTTTTACATGAACCCGATCATCCGACCGGTGCTCACTGCCGCTTCCGCCCTGCAGATCATCACCACGACCCTGGTCACGGCCTTGATCGCCGGTCTCTATCCCGCCTGGCGCGCCTCGCGTATCCTACCGGTTACCGCCCTGAGGTAAGCCCAGTTGAACAACACCTATCCGTCACCAGAGACGATCATTGCATTGAGTGAGTTGTACAAATGCTACTGGGTCGGTGATGTGGCCTTTCCGGCCCTGAACGGGGTCAATCTCACTGTTGATCGGGGTGAGTTTATGGTACTCGCCGGACGTTCGGGTTCTGGAAAGACCACTTTACTGAATATCATCGGGGGGCTGGAGGTGGCCGACCACGGCTCGGTCAAGGTATGTCATCAGGACTTTGGCCAACGCAACCGGGATGAACGGGCCTCGTTCCGTCTGAATCACGTCGGCTTTGTATTCCAGGCCTATAACCTGATCCGCGTGCTCTCTGCCAGGGAAAACGTCGCCTTCGTCTGCCAGCTACAGGGCCTAGAGCGACGGCAGTGCCTGGATATCGCCGATCGCTGGCTCGATGAAGTGGGTCTGCGGGAGTTCTCCGATCGACGTCCCGATCAACTCTCAGGAGGCCAGCAACAGCGGGTTGCGGTAGCCAGGGCATTGGCCACCAATCCGGACCTGGTACTGGCCGATGAGCCCACCGCTAATCTCGACACCACCACAGGTAAGGCCCTCATCGCCTTGATAAAGCGTTTGAACATGGATCTTGGAACGACCTTCATCATATCTTCTCACGATCCGGACGTCATCGAAAACGCCGGGCGGCTGATCCCTCTAGTGGACGGTCGTGTGGCAGACGACAAACAACCGCCTTCTGAGAAACCATCCGCCACACTCTGTCCACCGCCAAAATGCTCTCTGCAGCAAAGATTATGGCGTCTACTCGGGCTAGGCGCCTAGCAGCCTAAATTGTTAGATATTTCACAAATTCCTTCGCGGTAAGCGGCGCAGCATACAGATAGCCCTGCGCCTGCTTACAACCCTTTTCGTGCAACACCTCTCGCTGGACCGATGTCTCGACCCCTTGTGCAACGACATTGAGGCGCAATCTGTTGGCAGCATCGATAATCTTAGCGACAGTAGCGGCATCGTCCGGTTCCTTAGGCATATTCCGTATATAGAGGCGATCTATCTTCACCGTGTGAAAATGAACCCGCCGCAGATGACTCAACGATGAGTACCCCCCCTTGCCAACATTATCTATGGCAAGCGAAACACCGAGGGTATTCACTTTATTCAAGGTGTCTAAGGCCTGCTCTGTCAGCTCCAATAGAACGCCTTGGGCAAACTCCAGTTCTAAAACCCGAGGGTTCAGCTCGGTTTCCGCAAAAACCTGTTCTAAGGTCTCCGGCAGTTCTCCTCGGAGGAGCTGACGCTGAGAGATGTTAGCGGCGATGCGTAATGGGGCCCATCCTGCATCCTGCCATGCACGGGCTTGGGCGCAGGCCTTGCGCAAGACCCAGCGGTCGAGTTCCAAGATTAGACCCGAGCCTTCGGCAACAGACAAGAATCGATCCGGCATCATCAATCCGAGATGTGGGTGTCGCCAGCGCACCAAGGCCTCCGCACCGACCACCCTGCCCGTAGATAAATCCATCTGTGGCTGATAATAGAGTTCTAACTCTTCGTTGTGAATTGCCTGACGCAGGCTCGTTTCCTGTATCTGTCGCTGCGCGGGCGCAACGCTAAGCTGTCTGTTAAAAAACTGAAAGTTATTCCTCCCCTTATGCTTGGCGCGATAAAGGGCGGTATCCGCGTTTTTAAGAAGCATCTCCGCGGTGCTTGCATCATCGGGAAACAGACTGATACCCACACTGCCAGTGATGTATGCCACATGGCCTTCCAGATCAAAAGGTGTACTCAGCGCCCTGAGGGCCTTCTCGGCAACCGTAGCCGCATCTCTGCCCCCCGTCAGGCCTTCCAACAGAATCATGAACTCGTCTCCGCTCTGGCGCGCAACAGTATCCTCCTCCCGTACCGACCCCAGTAGACGCTGAGAGAGCTGTTGTAAAAGCCGATCCCCGGCGGCATGGCCCATGTTGTCATTGACATGTTTGAAACGATCGAGGTCGAAAAACAATACCGCCACCTTGCCGCCCTCACGACGACAACGCTCCAATGCATGCTCCAGACGAATGGAGAACAGCAGGCGATTGGGCAGATCCGTCAATGGATCGTGATGGGCAAGATGCTCCAGTCGTTTCTGGGTATCCTTCAGTTCGGTGATATCCGTGAACACACAGACGTAGTGACTTATCTTGTCATAGTCATTCTTGACCTGGCTGATATTCGTCCATTGCGGGTAGGTCTCACCGTTTTTTCGGCGATTCCATATCTCGCCCTGCCAACGGCCCTTGTCACTGACGGAGGCCAAGATATCGGCATAACCTTGTTCAGCTACTATGCCGGAATGCAGGACCAGAGGTCTTTTTCCCAGGACCTCAGTAGCGTGGTAACCCGTGATCTCGGTAAATGCCCTGTTAACGGCGAGAATCCGATTTTCCACATCGGTGATAATCACCCCTTCGGAGGTATTCTCGAACACGGCCGCATCCAATTTCAGTTTCTCCTCGGCCTGCTTACGACGGCTGATTTCCTCATAGGTACCCACGGCCCTGAGAGGATATCCCTCCTTATCCCTCTCCACGATCTCCCCTCGGACGTACACCCAAAGCCAGCTACCTGCTTTGGTCCTCAACCGATGTTCGGTTTCATAGAAGCGCCTGGTACCTTCGAGATAACCGTGCAGCGTTTGCAGCACCGCCTTGGAGTCATCCGGGTGTATTCTGCTCTTCCAAGAGTGGATATGGGACTCGATCTCTCCGACGCTGAAACCAAGCATGCTATACCAGCGGGGGCTGTAATAGGTCTCACCTGTCTGGATATTCCAATCCCACAAACCGACCCGAGCCCCCTGGAGGGCGAGCCTGAGCCGCTCCTCGCTCTGCTGCAAACGATCATTTATACGCGACAGCGCCAAGGTACGCTTGACGACCCGTCTCTCCAGCTGATCGTTCAGTTTTTCAACCCTCGCCCGTTCAGCATCGAGATGGCGAACTAACTGCTTGTTTCTAAATTGTAGTATCAGACTCTGCACCAGGGTCTTGTGCATGCGGTGGGCGTTGAGAGAAATAAACCCCATGAACAAGAATAGGCCGAGACCAACGGTGATTTCTTCTTTTCCGCCGAGGCTCAACAAGGCCAGCGCCGGTGGTAATAAGGCCGGTAGCATGAAAGTGATAAAGGCGCCTTTGATTACCGACAGAGACGCTATTGAACCCGCAGACAAACCACAGACCCAAAGGCTCACAAAGCCCAGATAGAGCAGAGACCCTTCGGAAACCACTAATAATATCGTAGATCCCCAGGTGGCCCCTGAAATTCCAACCCCAAAGAGAAACCATCGCAACCAATAGTCTGCACGGGCAGGCGAATCCGTGCTATTGCGGTAACTGTGCCGCAAGGCCAAACGAATTGAGGTCTGTAACAGGAAAACGGCGAACCAAGTGAGCAGAAGAGGCAGCGGAGTCACCGTCCACAATACGGCGACGAGTATCAAGGCCGCTGCGATTGTGGCGCGAATCGCAATCGGCAACTGATCATAAAGTACATCGATTTGTTTGGCGCGAAGTTGTTGATCAGAGATAGCAGAGAAATCCACAGCCCTGTCGGTATGTTCTGTGTTGATATCAACAGACATTTTTAAACCACTTTACACGCCGATACGCTAGCAACATATCCGCCACGGGTGTGTTTTAAGGAGGGTATACGGGCAAACACCGAAGACTCGCCCGCCGCCAACGAGTATAGACCAGAATTAATTTAATTCACTCTCCACAAAACCATGCATACTGGTGCATAATGCATAACTGTCAATATCCTATCCTCCCTAGACCAGGAGTTCTGATGAAGACCCTAGTAAAACTATTGTTAGCGACCTTAGTCATCATAGGCACCCATGCCGAGGCCAACCCTTACCCCTATCGAGGTGACGGCTACACCCCACTACGGCCGAATTATCAAGACATCGGACCCGCCAAACTCCTAGCAACCGGCATCAAGCGCATGAGGGAATTTCTTGCGCAGCACGGCACCGATGACCCGGCTAAGCTTTATCGCTTCCTCGAAACGGAGATCATCCCTTATTTCGATTTTGAGCGCATGGCCGCATGGGTCGCGAAACCCCACTATGAGCGTATGGCCGAGAACCAAAAAACCGGCTTTCGTAGTCGTCTTCAAGAGGTTTTCCTAAAGACCCTGGCCAACCAGATCGGCATGTTCAGCAAACCACAACCACGTATCGACTTTTTGCGCCCAAGACGCAGTGGTCCCAATGAGATGGTGGCCAGCGCCAGGGTCTTGCCCGTTAAGGGTTATCCGGTGCGATTAACGTTTCGCTTCTGGAAAGGCCCGCAAGGGTGGAAAGTGATCGATGCCTCTGCCAATGGTACCAGTGCGGTGCGTTACTACCGCCAGCAATTCATCGAACGAGCCCGGCGTTCTGGGCGCCGTCCCTTCGGGAGATAAGGATTGCTACTTTCTCAGCGGCAACAACCGCAATTTGTGTAGGATGACGGCCCGGCGACCAGGGGTCTCGGTATCACTCAACAGCTGTCGGTAGATCCTTCGTGCATCTTCGACCAACCCCGCCTCAGCGAGGGCCTCAGCAGCATGGAAACGGGTGTATAAACCCCAGGCATCAGCAATCAGCTGGTCCGAAATACCTGCTGATTGTAGATATAAGCGGGCCGCGGCTGCGGGCCTTTTCAGCAACCGGTAGGCCTCGGCCTGCCAGTACCAGACCTGGCGCCTCTGCTGGTAATCTGTCAGCAGAGGCAACAGCCTATCGTACCATTCGATACTGCTGCGATACTCCCCGATACGCTGCAAATCGAGTAATCCACGGATGAGGCGCTCCGCCTGCCCTCGCTCCAGTTTTACCGGCTTGCTCAGCAATTCCTTCAGCCGCTTAAGGGCGGCTCCATCTCGACCACTCAATATGGCGACTCTACTGAGTAATAGCTGCCAACTCACTGCATCGTAACCTTCTGGAGCTTGTTTTATCCCCACCACCAGCTCTCTGGCCAGACCGATGTTGTCCCTTTCTAGATGATAATCGGCCAAGCTCGCCCTCACGGAGGGTGGAATTCTGTCTAGGTCTTCAAAGCGATTACTCTGAGTGTAAAGTGCATTGATTATCGCCGCTCCAAATTCCTGATTCTGCAATGAATCCGCTAACCGCCGATGGGCAAGCTCTTGGTATAGAGGTGATGAGCCTTGCAGGGCCAACACACCGTAGATCGATCTCGCCTTGACTGGATCACGTTCATCATAGGTAAGGGCAATCTCAAGCCATGACGGGTCATCTTCAGCAGCTAATTGCATTTTTGCTCCAAGCTCCTGCCCAGCGCCAAGATAGGCATCCCAAAGCTCGTCAGCATTGGCTGCAAAAAAAGGATCGTGTCGTGAGAAAGACTGATCTATCGACCAAACCCGCTCCAAAGAGGCGACATGTTTCAGCCGATGCCCGGCTTGCATAGCCGCCTGACCCGCGATAACCCAGAACCGCCGCCGATCTGGGTCACTGAGCCCTTCTCGCTGGGCCAGCACTTGGGCATGACTCCATATGTCGGAAAGGTTTTCTGGCTTTGAGTGAAGTTGAGAGAGCAACCGAAGGGCCTCCACCTCAGGACCTTGTTCGCTGGCAAGGATCGATTCCACACCTTCCGATTGGTCGGCGGCAAGGAGGGTCCGCGCCTGTAGTATGCGATATGCACGACCCACCTTACCGTAATGCTGTTTATATTCGAGCAAGGCAGTAGCGGCATCTCCTAGCAGGCGGTCGTTCAAATAACTCTTAATAATCAGTTGCTGCCAGCGAGTATACCAGGGCTTGGCGAGTTGCGGGGCCGTGATCCAAATCAGCCGCCTGAGCACTCGTCTGGCTAACAAGGCTTGGTTGAGACCCAGCAGTGCCTTGGCCCTCAGGGTCTTTACCCCGAGCATGAATTCCTCGGGCAGCCTAGAGGGATAATGAGATATGCTCGCAAGCAAGGCCTCCCAACGCCGTTCATATTCCAGCACAGCCAGCCTGGCGCCCTCTAAACGAACCCATTCCTGCGAACCCGACGGCAGGCCATCCTGTTCCTCATCTATTAGTGTAATCGCCAGATCCGGGGCACCGCTTTGCGCCAAAGCCAGCCATTTATTCTCCGCACCCTTAACCGGAGTCGATACGCTCAGTATAACGAATAACGATAAGGCATAGATGATCACCCACAACAATGACCTGTTTGCACGAAAGAAAAACGGGCCACCCGACCAAACGGGTGACCCGTAATAACGAACCACAGACAAGAACTCGCCTTGCTGACTTAGAGCTTGTGAATAATTCTCCGCGCGAAGCGAGGGTGTTCCTGGGCGTGTCTGGCAAGGCGCGGGAGTCCCAATATCTGGGAGTGTGGCGAGCTCTACATGACCAGATATTGGGGGACCCGCAACGCGGCCAGGCGCGTTCAGGGGCGCCCGCAGCCGTGGGGGGATTTATTCACAAGCTCTTAGCCCAGCTTAGAGTTTTTCTCTGATGCGTGCAGCCTTGCCTGTGCGCCCGCGCAGATAATAGAGTTTAGCGCGACGAACCCTCCCCCGGCGCTTGACCTTGATGCCGGCAATCATCGGACTGTAGGTCTGAAACGCTCGCTCAACACCTTCCCCGTGAGAGATCTTTCTCACGGTAAAGGCGGAATTGAGACCTCGATTGCGCTTGGCGATCACCACGCCCTCAAATGCCTGGATACGCTCCCGCTCGCCCTCTCTAACCTTAACTTGCACTAAGACGGTATCACCTGGGGAAAAATTCGAAATGTCTTTGCCCATCTGTTCCGCTTCTAGTTCTTCAATGATGTTACTCATGATTGTCCTCTTCAGTCATCAGGTGACCACAACTTTGTAAGCCGTCTGGCAAATAATGATTCGGCTCTTCATGCCTTAAAAAAGGCCTTATACCCGTCACAGACGGGGTTATCCCATAACGGATGGGTGTAGCTCGGAACGTTTCAGTACCCGGCCATCTATTCTTGCTTGTGCCCGGCTATTTTATCATGCTCACGCATAAACTCGTCCAATAAGGCCCGCTCTTGCTCGGTCATTCCTCGGTTCTTCAACAAATCGGGCCGCCTTATGGCAGTTCTGCCCAGCGCCTGTTGATGTCGCCAGCGATTAATCCGCGCATGATCTCCGCTTAACAGCACTTGAGGGACCGCTAAGCCATCGACCTCATCGGGTCGGGTATAGTGCGGATAGTCCAGCAGACCATCCATGAAGGAATCCTGCTGGGCGGACTCACCATGTCCCAAGGCCCCCGGCTGAAGACGGGCAATTGCGTCGATGACGACCATGGCCGCCAATTCCCCACCACTCAATACATAATCGCCAATTGACCATTCCTCATCGATTTCCAACTCGATGAGGCGCTCGTCAACACCTTCGTAACGACCTGCAACCAGGACCAAACCCTCGCCACCGGCCCGTTGGCGCAATAGGGTCTGATCCAGGCGTTTGCCCTGAGGGCTGAGGTAGATGACTTTAACATGAGACATCGCTCGTTCGCGCACAGCGCGTATACACCGCCTCAAAGGCTCAACCTGCATCACCATGCCTGGTCCACCCCCATAGGGCCTGTCATCTACGCTCTGGTAGTTGTCCGTGGTAAAATCCCGTGGATTCCAGGTCTTGAGACTCAATAAATCTTTTTCGATTGCCCTGCCGGTCACACCATAGGCTGAAACCGATTCAACCATCTGCGGGAACAAAGTAATCACATCTACCCGCATGGTATTGTTCCTAATCTGATTGCTGTTTGATATTCGGGTACTTGATTACCACTGAACTTCAGCCATACTTACATACGCTGTTGTAAGTGCTTAATCCGCGAAGACATTCCCACAATAAATACGCTGATTTAGCCGGGCA
>JBDLIZ010000065.1:0-15378 GCA_039714615.1 Pseudomonadota bacterium
GCCGAGCGCCTCACCTTTCAGCCCCTGCCTGCATTCTCGCCCGACTACAACCCGATTGAAAAACTGTGGAAAAACACCAAAAGGGACGCGACCCATTTGAAGTACTTCAGAACGTTTGATGAGCTGCGCGCTTCGGTGCTCAAGGCGTTTCGAAAATATCTCCACGATGCCACTCACGTCATCCGTGTGATGAAGAAATTACGCGCTGAGGCCGGTCTATCATGAATCGTCAGTCAGCACTAAACGTGTAATTATTTTTCTGAAAATCTATATTTAGAATTGCTGACAATATTATGATCTGTTTCTTGGGCTTGGGCTTGGGCGTAAGCGGGGCAGGAATAAATTCACGCTTGCATAAAATTCTCTAAACTCATTTGATTTCATCATGTCTAATCGCACCTTGTTTCTCGATCACCGTATCTATGATTACCTGCTATCCGTTTCATTACGAGAGCCGGCGGTATTGCAGCGCTTGCGTGAGGAGACGGCAGGTGTCAGTCATTCGAATATGCAGATTGCTCCTGAGCAGGGACAATTCATGGCCCTGTTGGTGCAGCTAATGGGCGTTTCCAAGGCCCTGGAGATTGGCACTTATACCGGATACAGTGCCCTGTGTATGGCCCTGGCGATGCCGGAGCAGGGAGAGCTGGTTTGTTGTGATATCAGCGATGAGTGGACTTCGGTAGCTCGGCGATATTGGGAGCAGGCCGGGGTGGGGCATAAGATCGATCTGCGCCTGGCCCCGGCGCTAGATACCCTGGATGAACTGTTGGCGCAAGGGCTAGCAGGGCAGTTTGATTTCGCCTTCATCGATGCCGACAAACAGAACTATGTGAATTACTATGAGCGCTGTCTGCAGTTGCTGCGCCCCGGTGGGTTGATCGCGGTGGATAACACCCTGTGGGACGGCGCCGTCGCCGATCCGGATAATAATGCCCCGGACACCTATGCTATTCGAGAATTCAATCAGGTCCTGCGCGACGATGCGCGTGTTGCTCTAAGTCTGGTGCCGATCGGAGACGGTCTGACCCTGGTACGGGTGTAACCCCTCGAACGCCTTATATCGCCCTTTCAAAATGACATCGCTCATTAGAGATGGATCTCATCTAGCCAGCGGCGGAAGCATTCAGTTCCAAACCGTTCCAGCTGCTGTCCCCAGCGTTGGGTTTCGGTCCTCAATTGAACCACCGACAATCCTGGAGTGGTGGCGATCTCGCAGGCATGTCCAATCAGCCATCTTTCCATATCCTTGGCCAGTACCTCAGGGTGAAACTGTAGTGCCAGTACGTTAGCGCCCCAGCTGAAGGCCTGATTTTCATACCATGCACTGGACGCAAGCCGGGTGGCGCCCACCGGCAGATCAAAGGTATCACCATGCCAATGCAGAACCTGGTTCGGCGGGGCAGTGGGAGGATTGAGGCAAGAGGTCTGGCCAGCCTCGGTCAGGGTGATCGGTGCCCAGCCTATTTCCTTGCGCGGGCCGGGATATACCCGCGCATTCAGGGCGCGGGCAATAAGCTGACTGCCCAGACACAGACCAAGGATGGGTAAACCTCGATCCAGCCGGGTTGCTATGATATCGAGTTCTTTCCGTAAAAAGGGGTAGGCCTCGTCCTCATAGGCCCCGATGGGGCCGCCGAGGATGACGACAAGCTCCGGTGCCCGCGGATCTAGAGCCGAGAGATCGTCCCTACCGACCTCGATATACTGGATCTCATGGCCTCTGGCCCGCAGGACGGGTTCGATACTGCCAAGATGTTCGAAGGCGACATGCCGCAGGGCTAGAGTGCGTTTCATATTCGAAAATCTTCCTTGTTGTTATTTTGTGTTACTGGTCTCAAAGGATTGCTGAAGCGGTTGGTCGGCGATGGTGGTAATTCCTGTCATGCATCAGCGCAGGATCTAGATACAATATATCATTAACTGCCGATGTATTTTAGGTTGTTGACAGTAAGGTTATGCGCTGTTTTCTTGGTACACTTTTAACGAAGGGCATCTTCATTTACTGGTGGAGCGGTAATTGTGAAATTCAATGTCGAGGAATTCAGGTCCTGGGAACACAAGTGCATCACCTTGCTTGGGATGTCAGGCGTGGGAAAAACGCGTCTGGCGCTCATGCTTCGCAAGCACAACTGGTTCCACTACTCTGGGGATTATCGCATCGGAACGCGTTATCTGGATGAACCCATCCTCGACAACATCAAACAGCAGGCCATGCAGATTCCTTTTCTAAAAGAGCTGTTGCGTTCCGATTCCATATATATTGCCAACAATATTACGGTAGACAATCTCAAGCCGGTGTCGAGTTTTCTTGGTAAGCTCGGCGATCCGTCCCAAGGGGGGCTTTCATTCAAGGAGTTTAAACGCCGCCAAGATCTGCATAGACTGGCGGAGATCGCTGTCATGAAGGATGTCCCGGAGTTCATCCGCAAGGCCAAGGAGGTCTATGGCTATCAACATTTTGTTAATGATGCGGGTGGCAGTATCTGCGATTTAGATGACCCTCAGGTATCCCGGGTGCTGAAGCAGCACACGCTCATCCTCTATATCAAGGCGAGTGAGCAGGATGAAAAGATACTCATTCATAGGGCGGAAAATTGTCCTAAACCGCTTTATTACCGAGAGTCTTTCCTGGACCAGCAACTGGATATCTATATGAAGCAAAAGGACCTGCCTTTCGTGGCCATGATCGACCCGGATGAGTTTGTGCGCTGGATGTTTCCCAAGCTGCTTCATTCACGCCGGCCCCTTTACGAGGCCTTTGCAGAGAAATATGGTTACACCGTGACCACCGATGAACTCGCCACGGTAGGGGAAGAGGCGGACTTTGTTAGACTGCTGGAGCGGGCAGTGGCACGAGGTTCCTAGGCTCTTTCGAACGTGTATTAAAGTGTAAAGCAGCAATGATCGGTCCCTTCGACGGTCATTAGCGACGGATATAAAACGGTTTATAACCGGAGGTTTTTTGTCATGCCACTCGTGGCCCATACTACATTACCGACCTTTGAGCGGTTGAGAAACGAAGGTCAGATTGTGCTCTCCCCGAGACGGGCAGCCCATCAGGATATTCGTGCGTTGCATATCGGTTTGCTCAACATGATGCCCGATAAGGCCCTGGCTGCAACCGAGCGGCAATTTTTCCGACTGGTCGGCGAGAGCAATCCCATCGCTCAGTTTTATATGCACCCCTTTACGCTCAAAGAGCTTGAGCGCAGCCCTGGGGCCATGCAGTATGTGAATCGGTATTACGATACCTTCGAGGATACCCAGAGAGACGGCCTGGATGCGTTGATCATTACCGGCGCTAATGTTACCCGGCCCGATTTGGCGGCAGAACCCTTTTGGGAACCGTTGATTAAAGTGGTCCGCTGGGCGGAGAAGAATGTTACTTCGGTGCTGTGTTCGTGTTTGGCGACCCATGCCGTTCTTCAATTCCGCCATGGTCAGAAACGCCGCCGTTTACCGGCCAAGCGTTGGGGGGTATATCGCCACCACGTTATGGATGGCCAACATCCCCTGGTAAACGACGTCAATACTCGTTTCTACGTGCCGCATTCACGATTCAATGAGGTCGGCCGAGATCAGTTTGATGCGGCAGGGTTGCACGTCCTAGTGGAGAGCAAGGAGGCAGGGGTCCATCTGGCGATAAGCGAGGACCTTTTTCGGGTCGTCTATTTTCAGGGCCATCCCGAGTATGACACCATCAGCCTGCTCAAGGAATACAAGCGCGAAGTGCTGCGTTTCACGCGTCATGAACGTAAAGACTATCCGCCTTTTCCGGAGAACTATTTCACCCTACAGACTCAAGCCATACTTGAGGAATATCAGGATGGCCTGCTGGCGGCCCTAAAACATGGCAGTAATATACCGGAATTTCCAGAGGCGCTGATCGCCTCCAGCATCGATAACACCTGGCACGACACGGGTGAGGCCATCGTAGGGAACTGGATAGGCAAGGTGTATCAGGTCACCCACATGGACCGCAGACTGCCGTTTATGAAAGACGTAGATCCGAATGATCCGCTTGGGCTAAAAAAATAGGGTTCAAGGGATTGCTCGGCGATGATAATCCCATCCATTCGATGGGTATTGCGTTGCAGGGCCTTTGGTCATTGCCGTTTGTTCATCAACCAGCGGCGTTTTTCTAGTATTCTATTGATTTCGGCGTCGAGGCGGCGCAGTGCCTCGGTGGTTGTCATGTCCATGCGAACCACGGCCTCCGAGTACTGGGTAATTTTGGTTGCGATGCGTTCCCATTCAGGAATCTTGGGCGGGGCGGCGACCCATTGCAACTGTTCCCAGAAGGCCTGTACATGGGGATTGTCGGCGATTAGGCGGTCCTGCCATGCCTGCTGGTGGGCCGGTAAATCGCCGGTTAGGCGATGAAACTCGATCTGTTGCTCGGGTTCACAAAGATACTCGATCAGTCTCCACGAGGCGTCTTCGTGTTCGGACGTTCGAGAGATGACCAGGCTTGCGCCACCGGCGAGAGAGAGGCCGGGGCGCTGTGGATGCGGACCCGGCATGGCTGCGGTCGACCACAGGTCTTGCATCGATTCCGGCAGCCGACGCTGAAATTCGCCTATATTCCAGGGGCCACTGACGTACATCGAAATATGACCTTTAGCGAATTCTTGATATACGTTGGTTGGTTGACTGGCTCCCGCCGCGGGCGCCAGTCCCTGGCGGAAGAGTTCGAGATAGAAGGTGAAGGCGTCATGGAAACGGGCATCATTGAAGTTGGCATACTGGTCGTTGTCCTTCAGGAGTTGGGCCTTCGACTGTAATGCAAAGATTACCAACGGGGTCCAGTCGTTCAGTGGCATGAGAATGGCGTAATTCTTTCCATCCCGTAATGCCTTTATCCGTTGCATTGCCGTCATCCATGATCTCCAATCCCGGGGTGGGGTAGAGAAGCCGACCTGTTCCAACAAATCCTTGCGGTAAAAGAGTACCCGAGTATCGACGTACCAGGGAATGCCGTAGGTGATTCCTTTCAGGGTGTTGGTTTCCATTATCCCCGGGAAAAAATCCTTTTTTGTGAGGCGAGTGGAGCGTGTCAGCCAGGGTCCCAGGTCACTGAGCGCGTCCAATGCGACGAACTCCGGGATCCAAGTGTTGCCCAGTTGGAATATGTCCGGCATCGCATTACCGGCATAGGCGGTAAGCAGCTTTTCATGGGCCGCGCTCCAGGGGATCTGCTGTACCCGCACCCGGATGTCAGGGTGGCGCCGCTCAAATTCCGGCACCAGTGCTTGTACGACCTCGCCTTCGCGTCCCATCGCCCAGAAATTGATCACGGTGAGTCGCTGCTGCGGATCGGTACACCCGAAGGCGATGAAGCAAACAAAGGTAGCAAAGATATGCCGGCTGCATGGAAAGACTCTTGTTAATGGTTGGGCCACGGATATAAAACGACTAGTGATGGAGGAGCAGGATCGTTCCGCCCTTTGATGGGTTGATATCTTAGGTATGCAATTTTGCTGCAGAGACCATAAATGCTAAATGTAAACGGATCAGTATATGAAGTATTTGTGACGGTATTTCACCCGCTGAAGTAATAATCTATCATTATAAAAGAAAGGTTTGAGGAATTAGCCTGTCGCTAAATGGCGACAGGCTAATAGATTGTTTTTTAAGGGAATTTTATGTGCTAGTTTATTCCGTCGGCATTTGGCGACAGATCTAATAAAAAATGAACAGGAGTCGAGGATGCGCCTTTCGCAACCCCTTGATAAAAATGAAATATATTGCGATAGGCATAAAACTTGCCTTTGTTGAGGCGTGTGCGAGGTTTTCATACATTCCTTCCATAACCGAGTGTCAAAATAACAGGGGCAGGGAAATATTAATCCGTGCTCCACTTAGAACCTTTAGTTCTCCTGATTTTTGATTTTGGAATTTGTGTTGCCATTGCCAATTTCGGCTCGATGGCTTTCGAGGAGTTGTTTTCTCTGTGACAGAACATAGCTTATCACGGCATCGGTTAAGGATGGTTCCCTGGCGTTTGTGCTGGGTGTCTTTTTTAGCCACCACATTGTTTTGCTGCGCCATGATCGTGGGCAGTGTAAAGGCAGCCGATGCCAATAATAAAAATTATTTTGGCTTTGAGGATGTGGTGATAAAGGCCAAGGCCCTGTCTGGAAAACCTTACCGGCAGCCTAAGGTACGGGTGCCTGATGCGCTGCTGCCAAAGAGCGAGGGTGATAAAGAAATCTATGATAATTACCGCGATATCCGATTTAAAAAGGATAAAACGCTGTGGCTTGGAGGCGAATTACCCTTTCAGGTGCAGATGTTCCACCTGGGGCTATATTACAAGTATCCGGTAAAACTGCATGTCGTTGATCACGGAAAGGTTGCGGCGCTATCCTTTTCACCCGATTTTTTCGATTATGGCCGTAATGACATCAGGGATCAGATCCCCGCCGATCTAGGATTCGCAGGATTCCGAATTCATACCCCGTTAAACACGCCAGACTACTACGATGAAGTCGCCGTGTTCTTGGGCGCCAGCTATTTTCGTGCCGTGGGGCGCCATATCCATTATGGACTATCGGCGCGGGGTTTGGCCATCGACACTGCATCATCTTCGGGGGAGGAGTTTCCCTATTTTACCTCCTTTTGGCTCAATAAACCGGAGTCTGGGGACTCGATGATAGTCGTCTTTGCCCTGCTGGACAGTCCGAGTATTACCGGTGCTTATCGGTTCGAGATTATGCCCGGCATCGAGACGGCGATGCGGGTGGAGATGCGGTTGTTTCCGCGTGAGAGCATCGACAAATTGGGCATCGCGCCGTTGACCAGCATGTATTCTTTCGGAGAAAACACGATCAACAAGCCCGTGGATTTCCGGCCCGAAGTGCATGATTCCGACGGGCTGGTCATAGAATCTGGAACAGGGGAATGGATCTGGCGGCCCATCCAAAATAATCGCAGTTTGCTGATCAACTCGTTTGCGATGAAAAATCCACGCGGCTTCGGGCTCGTTCAGCGTGACCGCAATTTCGATCACTATCAGGATCTCGAGGCGCGATATGATAACCGGCCAAGCAGCTGGATAGTTCCCGAGGGTCAATGGGGAGAAGGGCGTATCGAGCTGATACAGATTCCTACAGCTGACGAATACCACGATAATATCGTCGCTTTCTGGGTCCCTAAAAATCCTCCTAAGCGCGGGGACGAACTTGGTTTTTCCTACCGCTTGCTCTGGCACCTCAGTAATCCCAACAGGCCTAAAAGCGGCTATATCGACGCGACCCGGGTAGTGCCAGGTAAGGGCGCCAGGGTGCGCAAAATCGTGCTCGATTATTTAGGTGGACAGCTGGAAGAATTACCCGCTGACGCCAAGCTAGAGGCCATCATCGACGTAGGAAAAAATGGCAAGTTAATTGAGCATCAGGTGCGAAAAAACGAATTGACCCATGGCTGGCGTGTGGTTTTACAGGTCCGCCAAGACAATGATCAGCCGTTGGAGCTTCGCGTATCACTCAAGCGAGGTCAAGACTACCTTACCGAAACCTGGAATTATTCGATCATACCATGAAACAGAACTATCAATACCGAGCACAATTTCATCAATATGCTGAGACTATGAATACCGTAAAATACCTAACCCGAAAGACCCGTGGGGCGAGCAACCCCATGACCCCATCAGATAACCGTTTACCTGCCTATCTTGCATCCTTGGGAATATCGGAGCGAGAGTCAATCGATCAGCGCGATATGGATTTTCTGGCTGAGGAAAACCAGGATGGCGCTGGCAAGACATCGCTTGAATTGCCCGAGTTTATCCGGCAAATGCAAGGCACCCGCTTGGACAGAACCGATGGGTCGGACTGCGGCTCAGACGTTACCGATCCCACCCTGGTATTTGCGCTATGGCGTCTACAGTATTGGATGAATTCGGCTTGCGGTATTCAGATGCAGCATGCCGAGGTTCAGCGGGGTTTTGCTGCCATCGATGAGCGGCTATCCACCCCACCGATCAGACGGACCCCCATGCCGGTAGCTCGCCTCGAATCTCCGCGGTTTACGAGTGGGGTGCGCTCGCTGCTGGACAAGGCAATCTCGGTCCGGGTGGCTGCTGTTCAGACCTTTCGCAGGTTGGTGATGCAAGCATGATGCTGGCACGATAAAATAGCCATGGATTTCTCCGTACACGGAAAGCAGTGGCGCAAGGCCGCGCGGCGCCGGCGGCGCGGGCTGATCGTGCTGAGTATCGTGCCGGCATTAGTAGTGGCTCGATTTCTGGCTGAGATGCTGCCTGAACAAGGGAGCACGCTGCTGGAAATGATGATCATTGCCCTGTTTGCGATCCTGTTTGCATGGGTTTCTTCCGGTTTCTGGACCTCCGTGGCGGGTTTTATCACGATGATCCGCGTGCGGGACCGCTACGCCATTACGACGACCCTGACTGAGGACCAAAAGGTCCCCGCCACGCTGTCGAAAACGGCCATTATCATGCCCATCGCCAACGAAAACGTAGCACGCGTGTTCAAAGGCCTGGAAGTGATCTACCGCTCCTTGGAGGGCACTGGGCAGCTGGCCTATTTTGAATTTTTCGTCCTGAGCGATTCGAACGATCCGGATAAATGGGTTGAAGAAGAAGTGGCTTGGGCGCAGCTGTGTCGGCGCGTCAACAGTTTCGAGCGTATCCATTACCGGATGAGGCGTTCGAGTATCAAACGGAAAAGCGGTAATGTCGCTGAGTTCTGCCGGCGCTGGGGTTCGAACTATGTGCACATGGTCGTGCTGGATGCAGACAGTATCATGTCAGGAGACAGCATCGTTCGGTTGGTACGCATGATGGACGAAAACCCTAAGGTCGGCATTATTCAGACGGCCCCCATAACGGTCAATCGGGAATCTCTATTTGCCCGTATACGTCAATTTGCCAATCGTGTCTATGGACCGATGTTTGCCACGGGATTGCATTATTGGCAGTTAGGCGAGGCGCAGTACTGGGGGCATAACGCCATCATCAGGGTGGCCCCCTTCATGGCGCATTGCGGTTTGCCGCGCTTACCTGGAAAAGGTTCGCTTAGTGGTGACATCATGAGCCACGATTTCGTGGAGGCCGCATTGATGCGCCGAGCCGGGTGGTCGGTATGGCTGGCCTATGATCTGGACGGATCTTACGAAGAACCGGCCACCACCTTGCTCGATGATCTCAAGCGCGATCGCCGATGGTGTCATGGTAACCTCCAACACTCCAAGATCATGCTGGCTAAAGGGATTCATCCAGCTCATCGCAGCCTGCTTTTTATGGGTATTCTGGCTTATGGCTCGGCACCTTTGTGGTTCATCCTGCTGCTGCTTAGTTCCTTCGAGGCGGTGCTGCAGGCGGCGACCCCCATAGAATATTTTGGGGTCCACCCCTCACTGTTTCCCCAGTGGCCCGTATCGTATCAGCTGTGGTCCATCAGTTTGTTCGTCTTTACCATGTGCTTGCTGTTTCTGCCCAAGATTTTGGCATTAGCGCTCAGTTTCCGTGATCCCCAATGCGTGCGTCAATGCGGAGGCAAGGCGAGGATGGTTTTGAGCGTAGTACTCGAATCGCTTGCTTCCATGCTGTTGGCACCGATACGGATGGTGGCACACAGTCGATTCGTGGTGGTCACCCTGCTGGGCAAACGCTCTCAGTGGGGTGCGCAGCAGCGCGGTGACTACCAACTCGGTTGGCGCAGTGCCTTGGCTTACCACGGTATAGATACGCTTATAGGTATCGTTTGGGCAGCTACGATATATCTGCTGGCGCCCGGATTTTTCTGGTGGTTGTCGCCCGTGCTGGCCGGTCTCATACTGGCCATGCCCATCTCCTTCTATAGCAGCCGTAAAATGCTGGGAACAACCACCCGGCGCTGGGGGTTGTTTATCATTCCGGAAGAATCGACCTCGATGCCTTTACTGAGTGACCTGGCGGCAACGCAGGAGGAAGAGGTTCCAAGTGGTTTCGTGCGAGCGGTGGTCGATCCCTTTGTCAATGCATTGCACTTGCGCCTGCTCAAACGCGACCACGGCATGGCTCGCCGCCCCTGGGTGGAACGCGAACAGCTGGTTCGAAAGGCCTTCGACAAGGGCTTGGATAACTTGACCAATAGAGAGAAGCACGGTCTGTTATCCGATGCTCGGGCCCTGGCGCAGCTGCATTTGCAGGTATGGGAAAAGGGCGACCATTCGCAGCACGATATCCAGCCTACCACTTAACTCGATCACTCTCGTCACCCGGATTCTCAACACCATAAATATCGGCTCTATACCCATGACGGATGGGTTTTCGGGTTCTAACGCGGCTATGCGGCAAAGGCGGCGTGCTATGTGTCCTGAAAACTCATGGGTATGCCATCGAGCGCATGCTTATTCGGGTATACAAACTGATTCACCTGAGTGAGCATTGGTATTAAGCAGGGTGTAACCCGTCCAGCGCTTGCTCTTGTCAAGCGTCTCTCAATGCTTATTTTGCTGATCATGCTCCCGCCCTTGATCCAGTCGTCAAGCGCAGCTCCAGGGACTGTAAACCTTGAGCTGGCCATGGGCGAGCTGCAAGGTGCGGGTTGGTCGGCGCGGGGTGTGAGATTAGGGTTCGAACTGAATGCTTCCGATCAGGTTGGGCTTGAGTTGGAGATAGACGAAATGCGTATGCCTGGCCGGATAGGAGTCCTGAAACATCTGCGCATCGCGTGTCCCGGATTACAGATCGGCTCCGATCATATTCAATGTCCGCAGGGGGCTGTCCGGGTGGACCATCCTGTCATCGACCCTGTCACCTTCCCCATCCAATTCAGTTATCGTAGCGCCGGGGAGGCGAGGGTTTCGATTGCTGAGGTGCCGGTTGCCCAGGGTAAGCTATCCATGCACCTTGGTTGGCAGGATGCACACTGGTTTGTCAATGCGCAGGGCAAAGGACTAACAGCGGAGGAGCTATTGGATCTGCTGGAAGAGTCCTCCGTAAGTTTCGATATGGCGATCTCTGGGAAGCTCGATTTCTCCCTTCGGGGCAATGGAGATGCCATTGGTTTGCAGGCGCTCAAGCTGGTCGCCACCGCGGCTGCGGTCGGGTTCACGGACGATGCCAGCAGATATGTTGGTGAGGACATCGATTTAGAAGTCATGGCCAACGCAGCCAGGATCAAGGATGGGTGGTCGTTCAACAGCGATCTTAAGCTGAATCGGGGGCAGCTATATCTCGATCCGGTTTTTCTGGAGGTTGATCATGGCCAGTCCCTCAAGGTCATCGGCTCTGGACGGTGGTTCGAGGACAAAAATATTGTGAAGTTCGACAGTATCCGTTACAACCATCCCGGCATATTACAAATGGTTGGGCGGGCCGAGTTGCGCATCGAACCGGGTCTACAACCGAGTTCTGGCACCTTGAATATCGTCAATGCTCGATTCCCCGAAGTCTATCACCATTATCTGCAACCTTTTGCAATCGGCACCGTTATGGATGATTTGGATACCACCGGGAAGGTGAGCGGTACGCTTGACTATCAGGGTGGTGAGGTCGATTCATTAGACTTACGGATGAGTGATCTATCTTTCCAAGACAGGCAAAATCGATTCGCGATACACAATCTCAAGGGTGAGATTCATTGGCGCAATAACGCAAAGCCTCTACCGTCACGGCTGGGGTTCGATGGCGGGACCTTTTACAGGATCGGACTCGGGACCACCAAGTTGATGATCGAAAGTAAAGGACGCAATCTGCATTTGTTGCAACCCGCTGTTATTCCCGTGCTGGATGGCAGATTGAAGGTCGAGTCTTTCGATTTGCAGGATGCGGGCACCGAGGCCCTGAGCTGGCGTTTCGATGCCGGACTCTCACCTGTTTCCATTGAGGCCCTGACCGAGGCAGTGGATTGGCCCTTGATGGCCGGGAGGCTCTCGGGGATGGTGCCTGATGTGAGCTATAGTAAGGGACGGCTGATCGTGGACGGAGCGCTGTTGGTGCGCGTCTTAGATGGTCATGTCGTTATTAATAATCTGCGGATGCAAGCGCCCTTTGGCCCGGTTCCCCAGTTGACAGCGGATGTGGATATAGACCGGATTGATCTGGAGGCGCTTACTCGCACCTTTTCGTTTGGAAGGATTGACGGTAGGCTCAATGGACGCATCCATGCATTGAAATTGCTTGATTGGCAGCCAGTGCATTTTGACGCGAAATTCTTTACCCCCGAAGGGGATCGTTCGCGACATCGTATCAGCCAACGGGCGGTGGATAATCTTACCAGCCTCGGTGGCGGAGTTTCCGGTGCCCTGTCAAGCGGGTTTCTACGGCTGTTTAAAAACTTTTCCTATTCGCGTATCGGGCTGAGCTGCCTGTTGAATAATGGAGTATGCGACATGGACGGGGTGGCGCCCGCGGAGGGTGAGGGATATTACATCGTCAAGGGCGCGGGGCTGCCACGGATCGATATCATTGGCTATCGTCACCGGGTAGACTGGTTTGAACTGGTGCAACGGCTGAAGGCCGTCAACCTGGAGCAGGGCCCGGTTGTGCAATAAGTGCCCAATGTACAGAAAGATTATTATTCGATTCCACACCAAGGGTAGATAATTATGTCGCAGCTGAAATCCATAAGTGTTTTTTCTGTTTTGTTGTTGATTTCATGTGTCACCATCAATGTCTATTTCCCCGCTGCCGCGGCCGACTCGGCCGCCAAGACCATCGTACGCGATGTGCTCGGTGAACAGGATGCTCCGGCTGCGGAGCAGGCACCACCGGCCGCTGAAGAGGGTTCGCGGCGGGAAGAAACTCCTTCATGGAAGTCCTCTTTTACGGCAGTCATCGACCTTGTCATTCCACCGGCCTTGGCTCAGGCGGACATAAAGATAGATACACCAGTCATCAAGCAGCTACGCGTATCACTCAAAAAACGTCAGCCCAGGATTCAGCCCTACCTCAAAAGCGGGGCATTAGGTTTGGACCGCAATGCCTTGGTGGCCATACGTCAGCTTGGCTCGATTTCACTCAAGGACCGCAACCGAGTCAAGAAATGGGTCGCCGATGAGAACAGAGACCGAAATGCCCTGTATAGAGAGATTGCACGGGCCAATGGGCATCCGGAGTGGGAAAAGGACATACGAAAAACCTTTGCTCGGGTATGGGTGCAGGAGTCCAGGGGAAAGATCTGGTATCAGGGCAGCCAAGGCAAGTGGGTTCAGAAAAAATAAGGAATGCCGATGAGCGATCCCCATGATATCCAGCGCCGCATGGGCTGAGAATTGCGTCGTACCATGAACAATATCAATCCATTGATTGTCTCGCTGAAGGATCTGATCTGGGGCGGGGATCTGTCTGCCATGCCAGGGTGGAAGTCCACTCCATTGAGGTGGATCAGGATCCTCTATGCCATCGTGCGCGACCTTACCCAGGGCCAGCTTACCCTCCGGGCCATGAGCCTGGTGTTTACCACCTTGTTGTCGCTGGTGCCTGTGATTGCGGTGAGTTTTTCCGTGCTCAAGGCCTTTGGTGTCCATAATCAAGTGGAACCGCTGTTATTTGGATTTCTAGAACCCCTAGGCGAGAAGGGGGTGGAAGTCACTAACCAAATCATCGGCTTTGTGGACAATATCAAGGTCGGCGTATTGGGTTCCGTGGGCATCGCTATGCTGATCTACACGGCGGTATCGTTGATTCAAAAGGTCGAGGATGCCTTCAACTATACCTGGCATGTGCAATGCAGCCGATCCTTCGCCACTCGCTTCAGCAGTTATCTCAGTGTCATCATCATTGGGCCCGTATTGGTCTTCTCCTCTCTGGGTGTCACGGCCACGCTGATGAGCACATCGTTTGTTCAGGCCGTGGTGGCCATAGAACCCTTCGGAAGTCTGTATCGGGCCATCAGTATGATGATCCCCTATCTGCTGATAATCATCGCCTTTACCTTCACCTATGTCTTCATCCCCAATACCTCGGTCAAATTGAGTGCGGCCCTTCCCGCTGGGGTGGTCGCCGGTGTTTCGTGGAACATTATCGGTAAGCTTTTTGCCGCCTTCATGGTCGCCTCCACAAAGTACACCGCCATCTATTCGGGTTTTGCGATCGTGCTGCTGTTCATGATCTGGGTTTACATCAGCTGGTTGATCATGTTGATCGGTGCCAGTATCGCCTTCTACTTGCAGCATCCCGAATATCTGTTGCGGGATGGGCGTGATTTTTTACTCAGCAACCGCATGAAAGAGAGCTTATCGTTGTGGTTGTTCATGCTCATTGGACAGCGCTATTATCATGATCTTCCTGCGTGGTCGGTAAAAAGTCTTTCCAAAAGACTGGGTGTGCCTTCCAGCACAGTAGCTGATTTACTGGAGATCTATGTGCAAAATAGGTTGTTATCACGTACCGATGCGGAACCGCCTGGCTATCTACCGGCTCGCCCCTTGGAAAAAACCACGATCAAGCAGGTGCTGGAAACGGTTCGGTGCGCCGATGAGAATGCGGCGTTCAGGGGGCGCATGAGGGCGCTGCCAACCGAGATCGATGATGTGATCGCAGGACTTGAAGCAGCCATGGCCGTGGCGCTCAAGGGCAGGACAGTCAGGGATCTGGTGGTGGCTGAATCATTCGCGGAACAGCCCGGGGACGAATCCGTGGTGACAGCGGTGGCGGGGCGGGGTGAGAGCGATAAGCTTGAATCTGTTTCCACAATCATGGATACTCCACCGCCATGAGACCAAACTCTGGGGTAGAGGTACCCCGAGTTCATTTATAGTCTTGATATCCATTCGTCATGGGTATATACGCACAATGGTGGTTCGTGTCGGTTCCTCCGCGACGATATACTGTAAACCCCGCCAGGCCCGGAAGGGAGCAACGGTAGCAGTGGACTCGGGTGCCGGGGTGTAGCTGGCGCGAGCTGCCTCCAATCTATGCTCCATTATGCATGGACTCGATATGACCTTCCCTCGGTACAGCGTCTATTCTTTGACACCTAGATCACTTGCAGGATCTAGGTGAATACTTAGGGCTTGCTGGTTTGGGTATAGTCAAATGAGTTACCAAGTACTAGCGCGCAAATGGAGACCAAAAAACTTTGAGCAAGTGGTCGGGCAGGGGCATGTGCTGCGGGCCTTGGTCAATGGATTGAACCAAGGACGGGTGCATCATGCCTATCTGTTCACCGGTACGCGGGGGGTGGGCAAGACCACCCTGGCGCGTATTATTGCCAAATGCCTGAATTGCGAAACAGGGATCAGTGCGCAGCCCTGTGGGCAATGCAGCGCTTGTCGGGAGATAGACGAAGGACGCTTTGTCGATTTGATCGAGGTCGATGCGGCTTCGCGCACCAAGGTGGAGGATACCCGCGAATTGCTGGAGAATGTCCAGTATGCCCCCACTCGTGGCCGCCATAAGGTATATCTCATCGATGAGGTTCA
>JBDLIZ010000066.1:0-15282 GCA_039714615.1 Pseudomonadota bacterium
CTAAAATTCAATAACTAAGAAAAGGGAGGGGATTTAATTGAATCTAGAAAATATTATCGAGAATGCCGCCGAACGATGTGATCTCACCAGCGTTCGAGATCAACAGCGCCTTTATGCCTTGGCGCAAACCCTTCTGGACGCTCCAGGGTGGGATATAGAACAGGTGCGAGAGGCGTCCTTGCGGGATGACTGCCCGCTGGAGTTTCGTCTGGCCGCCAAGTTGTATGAATCACGGCGATTCATGCAGCGTAATGATAAGCCCTGTGCTGTGGGGGTCGTGTTAGCCATGTGGGGCGAGCAGAATCGCCTACGCCCGAGGTCCGACTCCAACCCCAATGGCGAAGATTCGTTGCGCCGCAAGATTGAACAGCTGTCTTGGATCACCAAGGATACACCCGTGACCTGGACCCTGTATGCGGTCGACGATGGATGTCCTAACGGCAGTGGCTCGATTGCCCAAGGGATCGCTGGCGATGCCGGCGAGCATGCTCATAAGATAAAGGTCCTATTCCTCGAACAGGCCGTGGGGAAGGGGAGCAGTATTCTCAGCACGATTCATTCCGCGAACGAATCGCGCAAAGGGGGATCCGTGATCCTTGGATGTCGACAGGCGATTGATGATGGCATGGACGCGGTCATCTATACCGATGCCGATTGTTCAGTGCATCTTGGCCAGATCGGTCTATTGTTGCAGAAACACCTGGAACAGGGCGTGCCCATCGTGTTGGGCAATCGCAAGGCCAAGGGTGCCGTTTTGGTAAAACAGGAGGATCGCTGGGGCGTGGGGATAAAGGTGTTGCGCCATATGCAGCGCATGATCGGAGAGGCGATATTTTCTCGGGGCATCCTCGATACTCAAGCCGCCTTCAAGTTGTATGAACGCGATACCTTAAAACGTATCCTCGATGCGGCCTGTGTGGTCGACTTCTCTTTCGATACCGACTGGATACTCGCGGCCATCGCTCAAGGGGAACGGATTGAAACCGTGCCCTTTGCCTTTATTGATTCCTTTGCCGAATCCGCGTCTATCACCCAAGGCCCCATGAGTACTTGGGAGATCCTGCTCAAGGGGTTGGTCAAAGCGGTTCGGGTGCATGGCCTGGCGCATAATCAGGAGATGGCGAGGCTTATCGACGAGGAAATTCAAAGCGCAGCCGATCTGGATAGTTTGATCAACGATCTTCCCGAGGAACTCGTCCATGCTCGGGCGGATCAACTGGGTGACCCGGCGATCATGTCGCCGGAGTCACTACGTCACTGGATACGACAGTGCAAGGAGAACGCACTATGATCCATGAATAGGTCTGGGAAAAAAGTCCATGGATTTTGAATGGGTTGCAATAGCGCTAGGTGATGTTTCCTGGATCTCTCTGGCTTTTTCCCTGGGCTTTCTGGCGAGATTGATTGGTCTGCCGCCGTTGGTGGGTTTCCTGGCAACCGGTTTCGTGCTCAACACCATGGGTATCGCAAGCGGAGAGGTGTTGCAGAAACTTGCTGATCTGGGCATCACTCTGCTGTTGTTCACCGTTGGCCTGAAGCTGGACCTGAAGGTCTTGATAAGACCGCAGGTCTGGTCGGTGACAGCGCTGCATATCGCTATCATCATTGCCTTCTTTGGCGCAGCTATCTTTGCTCTGGCCCTGATGAGTGTGCCGCTGTTCTCCGGTCTGGATCTCAGGCTTTCGCTGATGCTGGCCTTTGCATTGAGCTTCTCCAGTACCGTATTTGTGGTCAAGTCGTTAGAGGGGAAAGGGGAGATGAACTCCCTGCATGGACGGATCGCTATCGGCATCCTGGTGATGCAGGACTTGGCCGCGGTCATCTTTCTGGCAGTATCCACAGGGAAACTCCCTTCGCTCTGGGCGCTGTTGCTGTTTCTACTCATTCCGCTACGTCCGCTGTTTCACCATCTATTGCAAAAAACAGGTCATGGCGAACTGTTGATTCTGTATGGCCTGGTCCTGGCCTTGGGCGGAGCTGAACTGTTTGAGCTGGGCGGTGTGAAGGACGATCTGGGTGCTCTCATTATGGGAGTGTTGATATCCACTCACCCCAAATCAAAAGAGATGGCCAAATCGATGCTGGGTTTCAAGGACCTGTTTCTGGTGGGTTTCTTCCTCTCCATCGGCATGGCCGGACAGCTCTCGCTGGAGGCGTTGATCATCGGGCTACTGCTGGTACCCTTTGTCCTTGTCAAATCTGCGCTCTTTTTTGTCCTGATGACCCGTTTCAAACTGCGGGCACGGACTTCCCTATTAGCGACCCTGAACCTGACCAACTACAGTGAATTCGGCCTGATCGTGGCCGCGATTGGGGTAACGAACGGCTGGATGGATGGTGAATGGCTAGTCGTTATTGCCATTGCGCTCTCCGTCTCTTTTGTCGTTGCGGCACCGTTAAATAGCAGGGATGACAAAATCTATGGCTTGTACGGTGACTTTTGGCGCAAATTTCAACGTAAAGAGAGGCTTCCGGACGACATGCTGTTGGATACACTCGGTGCAACCATTGCCGTCTTCGGCATGGGCAGAGTAGGCAGGGGTGCCTATGACAAGATGCGCGAACTTCATGGTGAAACCGTGGTCGGTATCGACTTTGATGCCGAGTTGATCAAAAGACACCGGTCGATGGGGCGCAATGTTTTGCACGGTGACCCTAGCGATGCGGACTTCTGGGACAAGATAGAACAAAAGCACAGCATCGAACTCGTCATGCTGGCGCTGCCCAATCTTCAAGCCAACCTGGATGCCTTGGAGCAACTGCGGGAGATATCTTTCCCCGGATGTATTGCCGCAACGGCAAGATTTTCAGATGAGGAGAAATTGTTGCAACACTCAGGTGCCGCCGCCGTGTTCAATATCTATACTGAAGCAGGCGCCGGATTTGCTGATCACGTTGAGGTGCAAAATCAGGGTTGATAAAACCAAAGTGATTACATAAAGTCTGATAGGCTTACATTGCCCTTCATATAGAAATCTTTGATGAAAAGAACCTTCGGAAAAGAGTATGTCGCTCCATGGGAAAAGGTCTTTAACCGAGCATTAACACCCCTGGAAGAGTTTATTCACCGCCAGACCACCAGCGGCGTTCTGCTCATGCTGTGTGCGATTGCAGCACTCACTATTGCCAACAGCCAGTGGAATGAGGTTTATCATCACCTGTTGGAGATGCCATTTACCATTGGCGCACCGGGATTTCAACTATCCAAATCACTGCATCATTGGATCAATGATGGGTTGATGGCCCTGTTTTTTTTCGTCATCGGATTGGAGCTCAAACGTGAGATTCTGGTGGGGGAGCTGGCCGATCCAAAACAGGCGATACTACCGATAGTTGCGGCCGTAGGTGGCATGGTAGTGCCTGTGCTTATCTACATAGGCATCAACCCGCAGGGGCATACCCTGGATGGTTGGGGAGTGCCGATGGCAACCGATATCGCCTTTGCCCTGGGTACCCTGGCGTTACTGGGTAACCGGATACCAAAAAATCTGCTGACATTCCTGGTGGCCCTGGCGATTGTGGACGATCTGGGTGCCGTCATGGTCATAGCGCTGTTCTATACGGAGACAATAAGTATCCCTGCTCTGACTACTGCTGCCGCCATGCTGGTATTGCTGGTTACATTGAATCTCGGCGGAATACGCCGTCCTTTACCTTATATCCTGCTGGGTGTGGTGCTCTGGATAGCGATGTTGCAGAGTGGTGTCCATGCAACCCTCGCGGGCATCTTTCTGGCCTTCACCATCCCCATGCGCCCGAAGTATGATCCTGATCGCTTCCTGTCGCAGATTAATGGGATGGTTGAACAGATTAAACGAGCCTACCGGCGAGAAGGGAATATCGTCATAAATGATGAACTGCGTTCCCAGGTTCACGCCTTGGGAGAAGGTGTACAGCTGGTACAGGCGCCTGCTCAGATCCTGGAACGTAAGATGCACCTGCCATCCGCCTATCTTGTTATCCCTATTTTTTCTTTGGCCAATGCCGGTATTCCTATCGACTGGTCCTCGTTTGGCGGCATCGTGACTCACCCGGTTTCAGTGGGTATTGCAGCCGGATTGGTTGCCGGAAAACTGATCGGCATCGCCGGTTTTTCCTGGGTTGCCGTAAAGCTAGGTCTGACCTCTCTTCCGCAGGGCTTGAACTTCAAGCACATTGTAGGTGTAGGGTTGATGGGGGGTATCGGTTTTACCATGTCGATATTTATTGCGGAACTGGGTTTTGCCCACCATGCTGAGGATCTACTGATGGCCAAAACAGGGGTTCTTCTGGCCTCAGTTCTGGCAGGAGTTTCGGGTTTTCTCTGGCTGTATCTTACCGCTGAGAAAAGTGGGGAATAAGAGAGCATGAAAAGTTGGGGGCACCTTGGCCAAAACAACACAAACAAGCCTATCTGTGCCAAATTCTTTGGCATGGAAGTCTACCAACTGAAAATTGTCTTGCGGGGGATCAGCCCCATGCCTGTCAGCACAATGTGGAAAAGCGGATAGCGCGTGTTTTTCCTGTCTTTAGAATGGAGAGATTTTGAACAGTGATGCCGATGGCCTCTGCCAGGTCTTTTAACTTCATCTTTCGCTTTGCGAGTACCACATCAACATCAAATATCAGCGCCCCCAGGCTCATGCTTCGGATTCCACGGCCAGATAGTCGATACTGATGCGTCCCCCAGCCACAGGACGGAACCGCTTGTCGGCGAAGGCAACATGATCGGGATGCTTACGGTAGCTGTCGATCACCGCCGGATGACAGAAGCGCACCAGCCAGGTGTAGCGGTAGCTGGCATCCTCTTTTATGGTTTCGCCGGTAAATACTTCACGCACGCCCGGAATGGCGGAGAGCACCCGGCGGCCCTCGGCCATTATCGTCTGTGCACCGGCCTGGTCCAGTCCCTCGACGTTGTAGATGATCAGATGCTCCACCGGAGTCCATGGCCGGCATTGGGCCAACACCTCGGCGGCGCGGCCTGCAGACCCCCACAGCCGCATGCAGCGTTCGGCCTCGGCGGCAACCGCATTGCGGATGTTTTTCACCAACCCGGTATAACCACTGGGGGTGCCCGCCCTGGTATTTTCCTTGATCTGTTTTGCCGCCACATCCGACAGGGCGGTGTAGTAGTTGATCTTGGTTACCCCATTGGCGATCAGCCGCCGGAACTGATCGTCGGACAGCCCGGTGCCGCCATGGATCACCAGCGGGATACCCAGCGCTTCGTTGATCTTCTTCAGACGCTGATAATCCAGCTTTGGCTTGCCCTTCATGCGCCCATGTACGGTGCCGATGGAAACGGCGAGAAAATCCACGCCGGTCCGTTCAACGTAGGCCTTCGCCTCTGCCGGCGTGGTATAGGTGATTTCCCCTGGGTGGCGTTCGGCATCCTCGCCCTCGATGCCGGGGACATAACCGAGTTCTCCCTCTACCGACACGCCACAGCCAAGCGCCATTTCTACGACTTCACAGGAGGTGGCGATATTCTTCGGCAAGGGTTGGTGAGAGGCATCCACCATCACTCCATTGCAGCCGCGATTGATCGCACGCACCGCCGACTCGAACGTGGCGCCGTGATCCAGATGAATGGCCACCGGTATCGAAGTCCGTCGTGCGGCAGCCTCCACTGCCGGCATCACCAACTCAAAATCGAAGTATTCAAAGTGGGACTCGGCCAAGCTCAGGATCACCGGTGCACGGGCCTGCTCCGCCGCATCCATAATACCCTGCAGAAAATCCAGGCTCACTAGGTCGAAGGCGCCTACCGCGTAGCCGTGACGGTAGGCGTGTTGCAGCATATCTTTTATATCAACGAGTGGCATCGTGCGTTACCTCATGTTAAACCAAAATCTCAACAATCCTGTCGCCTCGAGCACAAGGGCCAGCAGCCCGCAAGCCGACAACAGCAATTTGCGCAATGTTCGTGTGATGGGCAAGGATGTTTAACTGCCGCGACTTAATGAATATCGAAGAGCGGTCATTGGGTCGGAGTTCGCAGCCGATCCTGCAGGGCTTCGCCCATACGCGCCAGTACCTTGCCACGCAGGCTGCTGGCCAGGTAATGGTAATAATTCAGAGTACAGGGTACCGGCTTGTACAAATTATCCCGGCCGCTATCCTGAAAGTTGACCCAGGCGAGTACCGGCAGATCATATTGACACTGATCCACCACCACCCAGCTGTCGTCCTCGAGTATTAGCGCCATCTGCTTCAGCCCCGGCAGATCGAGGCGCAGCGGACTACCCAAATGCAGGCGCGCGCGACGCCACAGGTTGTACAACGACGCCTCCAACTGGTCGGCCCGCGCCGCGTACACCGGCATGTCGTCGATTCGCGTGGTCATTACTACATCAGCCGGTCAGGCTGGCGAACAGCAAGGGCAGTTGCTCAGGCAAGCGATCAACATGCTCAATAACGGTGTAGTTGTTTTCGCCGAAGATACGTTTGACATAGTTGTCCGCATGCGGGTCGAGGGTGAGGCAATAGGTGAGCACGCCGGTTGAATACAATTCTTCGACGGCCTTTTTGGTGTCGTGACGCAAATGCTGTGGATCCGCCTCGTCAATATCCGCTGGTTCACCATCGGTGACCAATAAAATAAGCTTGCGTCTTTCCTGTTGTTTCAGCAACTGATGCCCGGCGTGGCGTAATGCCGCGCCCATGCGGGTGGATAAACCACCGGTCATGCCGGCAAGGCGTGATTTCGCCTCATCATCATAATGCTGATTAAAATCTTTAAAGCGGTAGTACTGCACATCATGACGGCCATCGGAGGCAAAACCGTGCAGCGCAAAAGGATCGCCAATACCATCGATGGCGGTGGCCACCAGGGTGGCCGCCTCACGGGTCAATTGCAGGATGGTCTTGTCTGAATCGCCGACCTGTTCGTTGGTTGATTCGGACAGGTCCAGCAATACCACGACCGCCAGGTCGCGCATCTTCAGTACATTACGCATGGTGATGCGGGGGCTCGGTTGCTCACCCATGCGGATGGCGATCATGGCATCAATCGCGGCATTGATATCGATTTCATCGCCGTCTTCCAGGCCGCGTTGGCGCTGCACGCCCGCCGGGGCCAACAGGTCGATAATCTGCCGGATACGATGGGCTATCGGTTTGTATTCAGTGAGAATGGCCTCGATATCCTCCGGGTCGCCCTTGGGCAGGCGGCGCTCATACAGGGTCACCCAGTCCGGTCTATGCAACTGAATCTGATAGTCCCATTCCTGATAGTGGAACGGATCTGAAATCGGCTCCTTGCCCCACATCTCATTGAAAATTTTGGTATTGTCGGTCAAGTCATCCTCATAGGGGCGCATGATGTCGGAACAGGTCCAGATCTCCTGCGCATCGTCACCGGCCAGTTCGCAATCCACTTCGTGCGCCATCATCAGCGGGCTCACCTGGCGACGGACCTGACGCTGGCTGGCCGCGATATAGTCGAACCCGCTATCCCAGTCGATATCCTCGAAATGCCAGATGATACGGTTGTCATCGCGATAGGGGATGCGATAGCGTTCCAGGATGCGCAGGCTGGGCACCGCCTTGCGACCGGCGAACAGGTTGTATAGTTCGACCCCCATCAGCCACGCGAAGTGGTTGTCATCCTGATTGGCCGCTATTCCCGCATGGAATTTTTCCGCAAACCGGTTGAGTTGCGCATCGTCACTCTTGACGCTGCTGTCGAGTAATTGCAATGCCAGCCTTTCGAGCACGGGGATGGTTTCATGCTCGACCGGCTGGTCATACTCGACCAGCATCAGCGACTTCCACAGCCTTTTCAGGCCGGGAAAGGCGTTGACGGCCTGGTACTCGATGCGCGCGTCTTCCAGTAAACCGATGAAGAACATCTGTGCCGGGCTGAGTTGCTCAGCGGACAGGGAGGCATGGGTATAAATCATGTGCGAGGCCATATGCGCCGCCGTTGCACGATACAGTTCCAGGCCGGCAATATTGCCAATATCGTCCAGCGCATCCGGCACATACAGGATACGGTCTTTGATATAGGGACGGAAATCGGTGTAATCCGCACCCGAGGGACGTAGAAAGAAGTCGCGGCCCCATAGCGCGCGCAGATAGAAATTCAGTTTGCGCTGGACTTTGACGAACAGCACGCCACGACGCTCTTTTTCCAGCATCGCACGACTGTCTGCCGATTCGAGATTGAAGTAGGCGGTGAGGTTATTGAAATCACGACGATAGGCCTGTGCGCCGAAGTTTGCCCAGCGGCGCAGACCGCTCAGTGTCAGCTTTGACAGCAGCTGATCGATGTGCGTCAGCATCGGCCGCAGACCACGCGCAGCAGTCGATGCCAGTTGATGAATCAAGGTGAGATAGCCACGCACCAACTGTGCATCGCCAAGGTGCTTGGCGACCGTAGGCAAACTCGAAAACAGCAAGGTGATGACCTGGCCCGAGGTCATCGATGAGACCTTCATCGCGGCGGTGATGCAATCGCCGATGATGTCCTCGCCACATTCCTTGACAACCAGCGGCATTTCCTGCAGATAGGTCACCACCAGGTCGCCGCCACGCCCCAGATTACACAGCGCCTTTGCGCCATCGAGATAGTCTTCGAGTCCCGCCGGCGACATGATGCGTGCAGCATCATGAAAGGTGCTGTCGAGGACGTCTTTTACCTCGGGTGCAGCCTTCTCCAGAAATTCCGCGTAATCTTCAAGTTTGATGGACGACATAGCTGAATATCCCAGGTAGTCAAGATGTGCTCGATGTCAGAAGTTGTTTTAAAACCCCTCAGCTGGCACGATACGGCGTTATAAATCGGTTCGAAATGCTCATTTACTCCTGTGTAAACTGCGCTTTCTCACCAATTTATGCCTTGTCTCGCACTCACCTGAGGGGTTTTGAAACAACTTCTCAGGCATCTCTCGGCTGCGCTTCCTGCTTCGGTGATAAATTCACGATTATTGGGAAAGGCAGCTGTTCGTATGGTGTAACCATTTTGATTGTTACGCCCAACTCACTGCACAGCCTCCTAGCCCAGGAATGTCTGCACTGCCGCATTCAGGGTATCGCGCATATCCGGGGCATCGATTTTACCATGTCGATATTCATTGCTGAACTGGGTTTTGCCCACCATGCTGAAGATCTATTGATGGCCAAAATAGGGGTTCTTCTGGCCTCAGTTCTAGCTGGGGTTTCGGGTTTTCTCTGGCTATTTTTTACGTATGAGAAAGGGTGTAACCCGTCTCCCGCGCCCCATTAAGCCACCTGAGTTATACTGTTCTTTCGCCGGGCCGAAGCTCGGTATATCTTTCGGGGTGAAAGTTCAGACCTCCTGGTCCCACACTCAATAATCAATGGCTTACGAAACACTACAGGAATTTAACTTGAGACCAATTCTATGTTTATTGGACCCTGTTTGTGCGCTTATGCCGGCGTATCGCCTCCAGCGAAAAGGTCTTTGAATCTCCCAAGTGACAAAATACCAAGCTCACGACAAATGCAAGGGGACTTAATTTCATTCTCGAGTCTTGGCTGGGAACCACTTTTTCAAAACACTGTTTGAGAACTTCCAGAGGGCTTACTTTCACCGGTGACGAATACCTATTTCTTTGACTGTTATTATTTATTACCTCAGTATATTAAATCATACAGCTACTTAATTACCACCAATATTCAGCCATAGTTACGCAACTCAATGAAAAACATAGGCTTAATATAATGTTGTGCAAATCTTGCCCGGCTAAATCAGTGTATTTATTGTGGGAATATCTTCGCGGATTAAGCACTTACAACAGCGTATATAAGTATGGCTGAAGTTCAGTGGTAATCAAGTACAGCTAAGGCAGGGCGAACGCATTAAAGTTAACGAGTAATCAATAAGTTACGAGGTTGATGTTTTGGGAAAACCTAGTTTCAACCATGCTTCTGATACGTTATGGCCTAAGTCAGTATAAATATACCGAGATATAGGTAATGTCCCGAATATGGTGTTTGTAAGTTATTGATTTTCTATTTTTTTTAATGCGTTCGCCCTGACAGCTAAGGCTTCCACTACTTTAATATATGTAATATACTGTAATATCTAGACAATTATCCAGAACACCTATGACTCTCGGCTATACTACCAAAAACAGTCGTTGAAATTCCTATTCCTTAAATGATACCTTATGTATTTGATAAACAATACTGACTGTTGTGTATGTAGCTAACCAGATATAGTCGCCTTCGTTGAAAGCGAACACTGACCGCTCCCCCTGTTGTTTGAAGCCCCGCCACTTGCGGGGTTTTGTGTGTGCTACGGTAAGGGAGTGCAGTCAGGCGTGGAAACCGGCGGGGTGTTAACGCGAAATTAACCAACGAGTTGGAGGGCGCCTTTCGAGCTTGCTCGAACATATGGGCGTCTGTAACTCTACAAAATGGAGGACGAAAGATGGCTGTAAATGTTAAAGAAATTAAAGGGAAGGATCGCTACAATGCTGGCGTCATCTCATACAAGAGTATGGGCTACTGGCAGCCCGATTATGAACCCATCGATACCGACGTAATTGCGCTGTTTCGTCTCACGCCGCAGGCGGGTGTTGATCCCGAGGAGGTTGCGGCAGGTGTTGCGGGTGAATCTTCTACCGCAACCTGGACAGTGGTCTGGACCGACCGTCTGACGGCCTGCGAATTGTATCGCGCCAAGGCATACCGCTGTGATCTCGTCCCTAACACGGGTCCCGGCACCGACAATGAGGCTCAGTACTTCGCCTATATCGCCTATGACATGGATCTGTTCGAAGGCGGTTCGATCGCCAATATGACGGCCTCTATCATCGGTAACGTGTTTGGCATGAAGGCCGTGAAGGCCCTGCGCCTGGAAGACATGCGGTTTCCTGTGGCCTACCTGAAGACCTTCCCGGGACCGGCCACGGGTATCGTGGTAGAGCGTGAGCGTCTCGACAAGTTCGGTCGCCCGTTGTTGGGTGCAACCACCAAACCGAAGTTGGGTCTGTCCGGCCGTAACTACGGTCGCGTGGTCTATGAGGCGCTGAAAGGTGGCCTCGACTTCGTCAAGGACGATGAGAACATCAACTCACAGCCATTCATGCATTGGCGTGATCGATTTCTGTATTGCATGGAGGCTGTCAACAAGGCCTCCGCCGCGACCGGTGAGGTCAAGGGTCACTATCTGAACATCACCGCCGCGACCATGGATGAGATGATCGAACGCGCCGAGTTCGCCAAGAGTCTCGGTTCGGTCATCGTCATGATCGACCTGGTGATTGGCTATACCGCCATCCAGACCATGGCCAAGTGGTGCCGTAACAATGACATGATTCTGCACCTACATCGCGCCGGAAACTCGACCTATTCACGGCAGAAGAACCACGGCATGAACTTCCGCGTTATTTGCAAGTGGATGCGCATGGCCGGCGTGGATCACCTTCACGCGGGCACGGTTGTGGGCAAGCTCGAAGGCGACCCGCTGATGATCACGGGTTTCTATGATGTGTTGCGTGAGACGCACAATCCCCAGAGCCTGCCGAATGGCATATTCTTCGACCAGGACTGGGCATCACTCAACAAGGTGATGCCGGTGGCATCGGGTGGCATTCATGCCGGCCAGATGCATCAGCTTCTGCATCACCTGGGCGAAGATGTCGTCCTGCAGTTTGGTGGCGGTACGATTGGTCATCCGGAAGGTATTCAGGCCGGCGCCATTGCCAACCGCGTCGCGCTTGAGGCCATGATAATGGCGCGTAATGAAGGTCGTGACTATATGACTGAGGGGCCGGATATTCTAAATAAGGCGGCCAAGGACTGTGCGCCGCTGAAGGCCGCGTTGGACACCTGGAAGGACATCACCTTCAACTACGAATCTACCGATACGGCTGACTTCGTCCCCACAGCCACCGGCAGTAATTAAGAGGAATTTATCATCATGATGACTAATTACGGTAATCGCATGACGCAGGGACAGTTCTCGTTCTTACCGGAACTGACCGACGAGCAAATCAGCGCGCAGATCAAGTACGCGCTGAATAATGGCTGGGCAGTGAACATTGAGTATACCGATGATCCGCACCCGCGCAACACTTACTGGGAAATGTATGGCATGCCGATGTTTGACATTAAGGATCCGGCCGGGGTCCTGATGGAGATCAATGAATGCCGCAAGACCTTCCCGAACCACTACATACGGGTAATGGCGTCAGACGCGACCCGCGGTGTGGAATCGCCGAAGATGTCTTATATTGTGAATCGTCCCGAGAAAGAGCCCGGGTATCACTTGATTCGCGAAGAACGTAATGGTCGGAGTCAGGGCTACACCATTGTGCCTTACTCCACCGACAAGCCGGAAGGCGAACGTTACTAATAGATCTTTAAGGTGCTAGCTTGATAAGGCGGGGGCGGGTTATTCCGCCCCTTTTCTCGTCTGGCCAGGTGTTTGGTACAATCGTTTTAAATAGATTCCAGGAGCAGACCCATGTCTGAACAAACAGAGACAGAAGAAAGTCAAACGCCCGAGGTTACTTTGCCGGACGACGCCCCGGTAGATCTACAGGAAGAGCTGCGCGCCTCGAATGTGCAGGAAGTTCTTGACCAGCTTGATCGAGAATTGATTGGACTGGTGCCCGTCAAAACACGAATTCGGGAAACAGCGGCATTGCTGCTGGTCGATCGGGTGCGAAAAAAGGCACAGCTCAGTGCCGTATCTCCGACACTGCACATGAGCTTCACCGGCAACCCGGGAACTGGCAAGACCACAGTTGCCCTGCGTATGGCAGAGATCCTTCACCGCCTGGAATATGTGCGCACAGGCCAACTGATTACCGTAACCCGTGACGATCTGGTCGGTCAGTACATCGGACATACAGCGCCTAAGACCAAGCAAATCATCAAAAAGGCCATGGGCGGCGTGTTGTTCATCGACGAGGCCTATTACCTCTACAAGCCTGAAAACGAACGCGACTACGGCGCGGAGTCGATCGAGATTTTGTTACAGGTGATGGAAAACAATCGTGATGATCTGGTCGTCGTCCTCGCCGGTTATAAAAACAAGATGAACACGTTTTTCCATTCAAACCCGGGTATGCGCTCGCGCATCGCCCACCATATTGATTTTCCTGATTACAGTGCGGAAGAGCTGCTAGCAATAGCAAAACTAATGTTGGCTGAGCAGAACTACCGGTTGAGCGAAGACGCAACAAAAGCGTTGTTGGAATATATTCAGCGCCGGAAGACTATGGAGCACTTTGCCAATGCGCGTTCGATTCGTAATGCCCTGGATCGGGCGCGTCTACGCCAGGCCAATCGGCTTTTTGCAGATACAAAAAGATCGTTGAAGAAAATTGATCTTATGACCATTGAGGCTGAGGATATTCTCGCAAGCCGGGTATTTCAGGAAGGGACGCTGGACATGGATGGCGACGTAGGCGCCGACGTCCCCATCAAGACCGGGACTAACTGAAGTTACAGTGACTATTACAGAGTTTCATCGTATGGCGGTAGCGGCCCTCGCAGCAGAGCCGGACGAGACTATCCTGATAGAACTCGCTAAACAAGCACAACAGCTCTCCGACATGGTGGGCTGGGCGGATGGCGTTATTGACAAGGAAAGGCGCGTGTCTGAGGCATTCATCCAGCTGCAAGCGCAAGCACGATCACAGCATGAAGCCACCGGCGACCAGAACGTTGCAATTCTCCACGATGCACTAGGCGGCCTACTCGCGGCAATATTCCAGCATGACGAAGACCTCATGCCATCGCCCAATAACGACGACGATAGCGTCGAGATGTAGGCGAAATCAATTAGGAATGCGAACTAAATAACCTCCCTAACTGGCGCCGCATAATCGTTCGTATTCAAGGCGTGACAACAGGCGCATAGCCTAGCTATGTAACAGTTGTCGCAACACCGAAGACGGTCGATAAGGCAAGTCAGATGGGGAAGTTATTTCGGTAGCATTCCTTATGCCTGGATCCTGCAATTAATCCTGCTTGCAGAGTGCAAGATATTGATTCGTAGAGCGAAATTGAGACTGAGTGGAGCAGTGGCACATGGAAGTGTCGTTAACGGACCTAAGGATGGAATCTTTATTGTGATTTCCGAGGGAGAAAATATCGCTATACAGATCAAGAGCTTGTGCTATGTGAGAGCGATCAATTGCAGGATCTAGGTTATATAAGTATCGGTATGTCAAATCCCCTTGATGACCACCTGGCATTGCATACTCTGCGCAAGGTTATAGCAGCGGAAGACTACAATCGTGTCCGGCTCGCGTTGAGGCGGATAAGCAACCCGCTGCAGTTGGAACTCGCTTCAATCAAGTGCCTGGATATAATTCTCACTGACCACTATTGGCTGTGTATTGATAGTTGTATGGGTGACCAACCGATCATGGCGTGGACGGATTTCCAGTCTACCGATCGTTCAGCTATACACACACCGGTAAGCTGCATGCTGCGGCTGTACCATGTACACGCCGGTCTGGTGATGGGCGAGGTCATGGAAGATCTAGGGTATGAGTTGCAGCGGAGGCTGGATGCCTTGTGAGTCCGAATGTGGCAGGAAGCGTCACTTTGTTATCTAAGAGTTTGCTGGCTAGACCGCTCTAACGTGATAATCGTTGTGCCGGCTGGCTTGCTTTTTTCATGCAGAGTCCAGTTGTGAACGACATGATTGGGATCTTTAAACTCGATGCTTAGAGAGGAAAGGGGTCACCATTTAGCCGACCCGTGTCAATAGGCAAAACACCTCCTTCGCCACGAATTTTTCCTTTTGTATTCGCAGATCGCAGCGCAAGCGGTCAACCGCCTGGGCTTACTGTGCCGTTTCGGGCACTTAGATTCGACCGGTTTTCACGCCGATGATCAGTATAACAGCGGTGCACAAGCGCAGGAAGGTGTGGTTCACATTACTCAAGGCTACAGCCGTGATTACCGCCCCGATCTGAATTAAGTGGTGCTGCAACTGGTTTGCGAACGCCAGGCAGGGATACCATACCACTGCTGATGGAATCATTGAGCGGCAACAATAGCGACAAAGAGAGTTTCCGCGCATTGGACCGCATCCCCAGGTAAAACCCCGGTTAACGGTTACCAACCGGGCCAAGGTCCTGGAGCGCCTCAAGGCCAACGAGGACGATCTGCTGGTCATGGGCCAGGTCCCAAAAGGGCTGGCGGTGCAGGCTCACCCCTTTATCGACAACGAGCTGGTGGTGGTGGCGCCACCCGATCACCCCCTCTCCTTTGCGCGCAACATCACTCTGAAACAACTGAGCCAGGAGCGCTTTCTGGTTCGGGAGCCGGGATCGGGCACCCGGCAGGCGGCGGATCGGCTGTTTG
>JBDLIZ010000067.1:0-15265 GCA_039714615.1 Pseudomonadota bacterium
ACCAAGCTACTAAAACTACTTCATCTTTACCAGTAGTTATTCGTCGTTAGGGGGATATCACAACTCATCCTGACCAATGCCTTTTTCTTAAAGTCTATAGCGAAGCTCGCGGAGGCTGCAACCATGACCGTCAGCACAAAGGGCAGAAAGCTGACGTCCAGGCTCTGAGCGGTCGCCATGGCGATGGGAAACATAACCACCGCGGCTGCATTATTGGTTGCCATGGCGGAGAACAGGGCGGTAGAGATAAATACAAAACCCAGCGCTGCCCAGGGAGATCCTCCTGCCAGTGCGATCAGTGATTGTGAAATACTCAGGGCAGCTCCGGTATTTTGTAGCGCTATACCTATTCCAAAGGAGGCTGCAATGACAACCAATACTTGCCAGTTGACCTCGCGTCTGGCGATCCGGCCAGTGGTGCAGCGGGTGATTATCATGAGTCCGGCAGCCAGCATCGCCGCTTTGAGCATGCTCAATCCATCTAAGGCGACGATCAGCACCATCGCGACCATGATCGATACCGCCACCATGGCGCGTTCATGGCGCACCGGCCGGTTTTCTTCGAGTCGGCTGACTAGATAGAAGTCTCGTGAATTGCGCTGCTGAGCGATGAAAGAGGGATGGGCGATCAGCAGCAGGGTGTCTCCAGGCCTTAAAATGATATCGCCGATTTTCTTTTTTATGTGTCCACCGTTGCGCGCCACAGCGATCACAGCGGCATTATACAGGGTGCGAAAACGCCCTTCGCGGATGCTCTTGCCCACGACGGGACAGATATTGGAGACTACGGCCTCGGTGAGGTAACGCGTCTGGGTGGTAGAATCCAATTTAAACACCTGATCGGTGGCCGGTTTCAGCCCTTTTATTTTCTGCAGGTCAATGATGGAATCGACGATCCCGGCAAACACCAGTCGGTCATTTCCCTGAAGCCTCACCGTAGGGGAGACGGCCGGAATCAGTCGGTCATTTCGATCGATTTCGATCAAATACAAACCAGGTAAATGCCGCAGGCCCACCTCTTCAATAGTCTGTCCTACTATCGGGGTGTCGGGCTCGACGATCATCTCCACGGTGTATTCCCTTACCTGGGAAAATTGGGTGATGATTTTCGAGCGTTCCGGCAGCAGCCATTTACTGGCAAACACGATATATAACATCACGATCATCACTACGGGCAGTCCGATCCAAGCGATCTCAAACATGCTCAGGCCTCCGGTGTCGGTCTTTGCGATGAGCAGTCCATTGACGACCAGGTTGGTGCTGGTGCCAATCAATGTACAAGTGCCTCCTGCGATACTGATAAAACTTAGCGGCATCATCAACTTGGACACCGGCAGACGATGTTTTTTGGCCCAATCCTGAACGGCTGGGATAAACAGGGCTACCACCGGAGTGTTGTTGAGAAAGGCGCTAAGGGCAGCCACCGGAGTCATCAACTTAGCTTGTGCCTGAGTGAGTGATTTTGGTTTTCCAAGCAGGGAGTGGACGATCCAGGCAATGCCACCCGTTTCCTTCAAGCCGGAGACCACGACATACAATACACCCACGGTCACCATGCCTTCATTGGCCAGGCCGGCCAGGGCCTCTTGCGGAGAGAGAATCCCGCACACCAACAGCAAGGTGAGCCCGCCGATCATGATGATGTCTGGGGCAAATCGATTAAGGGCCAGGCCGAAAAAGCACATCCCCAAGACGATCAAAGTAAACCACGCTTCCCAAGTCATGGATGGTCAGCCTGTTGATGAATTGTACTCATGACGGATGGGTTTTCGGGTGCGCAGAGCAAGGTAGAGTTGGTAAGGCATAGTTATGTCTACTGGTTTTCGTGTTCTAACGCGGCTGTACGACAAAGGTGATGTCTATGTATCCCGAATATTTCATGAATTCAGGTGATGATTACCAGGTCTAATTATCGCTGTTGTAGATGTAATATGTATTTGAATCTTTGCATTTTTTAAATACTTCTCTTCCAGCACGAGATCCGCATAGGTGAGCGGATGATCATCTAGCCAGCCAGCTGGAAATTCGATGGTAAGCTGAGCCTTCCCCGCCTCCAAGCGGTAATCCGGCAGGTCCGTATCTTCCCGGCTGCGGTTCAATAACACCGCCAAGCGTAATAGGATACACAGATACATGGCCGAGCGGGCATTGGGTTGTGGCAATTTGCTGAAAATTTCTTTGGGAAATTTTCGTCTATGCCCTTGCACCAGGGCCGCCAGGAGGGTCTGCTCTTGCAGGGTGAAACCGGACAAGTCCGAGTGCTCGATCAGATAGGCTCCGTGTTTGTGGTATCGACTGTGAGATATGCACAGACCTATTTCGTGCAGACGTGCGGCCCAACTCAACATGGAGTTATATTGTGGGTCGTCCAGAACCCAGGCCGGTTTTACTTTTTCCAGATCCTTCAATACCGTGGCCTCTATCCGCTGTGTCTGTTTGGTATCAACGGCACAACGCTTGCTCAATGAGTGGACCGTCATGTCCCTTACATCTGCTCGCTGAATGCGTCCCAAAAGGTCATAGAGCAGACCTTCCCGCATGGCCTGATCCGAAATCTGCATACATTCGATTCCTAAGGCCTTGAATACACTCAGCAGTATGGCTACGCCGCCAGCAAAGACCGGTTTGCGTTCCTCTTTCAAGCCCTCTATATGCAGATTGTCGATGTGGTCAACCTTGAGCAGGGCCTTGCGCAGTTTCAGTAGCGAGGGGTAGGTGATGTCATTGGTGCTCCATCCTGCAGCACAGACTACGTCGCGTATCGCCCTTATGGTTCCTGAACAACCCACCGCGTTCTGCCAGCCGGAGTATCTGAACCCGGACTGTACCGGTTGCAATTCCAGACCAGCGGTCAATTCGGCCTTTTCCATCGATTTTTTGCGTAGATGACCATCGCCGAAATGGGCCCGACTCATGCTAACGCAACCCATATGTAAACTTTCCCGGCGCTGGGGTTCGAACCCTCTCCCAATGATCAGCTCAGTACTGCCGCCACCGATGTCCACAACCAGGCGATTGGCATCGCTGGCAGCCAGACCATGGGCGGCGCCCAGATAGATAAGACGCGCCTCCTCCATGCCGTTAATAATCTCTATGGGATGGCCTAGCGCCTGCTTGCCCGCCAGCAGAAAGGTCTGGGCATTACGGGCCTGACGCAGAGTATTGGTTCCTGCGACGCGCACTGTACCTGCCGGCATGGAACGCAGACGCTCACCAAATCGCTGTAAGCAGGCCAGAGCCCGGGATTGTGCCTCATGGGTGAGGCGCTTGTCTTCCCCCAAGCCTGCCCCTAATCGCACCATTTCTCTCAGCCGGTCGATGACGTGCAGATGCCCGTCTACCACACGTGCCACCTTCATGTGAAAGCTGTTGGAACCTAGATCTACCGCAGCGATAAGCTCCGGTGTCTTCTTCAGGGGGTTGGAAAAACCGAACATGGCGTGATGTGTCTCCTTTGGTGCTGTTTATGCGCTGCGGCATTCACCGCCCGTGAAGTTTTGGATACATGGTCTGCGGGGGAATGGGATTCAGTTCAGCGATGAGGTGGGGAAAAAAGATTTGCTATGGATCAAAATAGGTAGATGCGGCAATGAATTTCGCAGAAAAGAACAATAAACGTCATTGATTGACAATACTGAATGTTTAGAAGAATCAGTCCTCCCCCTGTCAAATAGCATAAGTCTTACAGTAATTAAGGCGATTTATCGATCCTCGTTACTTATTGGTCGATAAATCTTATCTATTAGCAAGCAAGGTTCATGCGCGAAGCTTCTCAGCTGCCTTCTCTCCCGCTTGAATTCCTGACCGACCATGCATATATAACGACCATATTCTTTTTAGTCATTTTATCATGCCATGAACAAAGCATTGCATATCGTTTGCCCACACTGTAATACCATTAATAGGATTGTGGCTGAAAGGCTCGCGGATGCGGCCAAATGCGGAAGATGTAAGAAACCACTATTTCCAGCCCATCCTGTCGAGCTCAATGCCTCTGGATTTGAGCGTCAGATACAACGTAGCGATATCCCCGTTGTAGTTGATTTCTGGGCCCCGTGGTGTGCCCCTTGCAGAATGATGGCGCCGGCCTATGAGCAGGCAGCTTCCCGCCTCGAACCCAGGGTACGTCTGGCCAAACTCAACACCGAACAGGAACAACTCATCGCCTCGCAGCTTGGTATCCGAAGTATTCCCACCTTGGCTATCTTTAACAAGGGACAGGAGATCGTGCGACAACCCGGCGCCATGGACTTGGAGGGTATCGTTCGCTGGGTCAATGCACATGTTTGAGGGAGCTACGCAAGTTGGTACCCGTTTCGCAAGTCTAATATCCATGACGAATAGGTATGGTTTCTCGTCAGGATTGAGCGAAATACCGTTGCAGATAGGCCTCGAAAGAAAGCTCATCCGCCTGTTCTATTTCGCTCTGTTTACGGATAGACTTCTGGCTTTCTAGTGAGTAGAACAATTCTTTTTGCTGGCTGAGATGCTGGGTTTTAAAGTATTGGAGATTCTGATTTGATAGCCGCTTGGCAAATTCGTGGAAACTTTCCTGGTTTTTTCTCATCTCGGCGATCATGATTGCCGAGGGCGTCCTGTCCGCATCCTTGATGGCCTCGCGCTGGGATTCGAGTACTGCAGTATAAAGCGAATTCTTTTCGCCCCGGTCTAGCAATTCGCAGATTCCCTGCATGGCGTCGCATATTTCCTCCGCCCAAATTTTAAGGGTTATGGCTTGGCCATGACGTTGCAGATGCAGTGAGGGATCTCTGCCTCTATGAGCGGCGAGGCCTAAATTCAAGTCGATTTCCCGGCTTTCCTGGCGGCTGACGGGCGGACTTTTCTGTAACAGACAGAATACCATGAAGGCCTCTAGGAATCGCAGTTGCGGCTCCGTTACCCCTAGGGGGGTATGGGCATTGATATCCAGAGACCTCAATTCCACATACTGGACCCCACGTTCCTTGAGTGCCAGGGTAGGTTTCTCATTGTTGCTGGGTACCTGTTTGGGACGCACGGTGCTGTAATACTCGTTTTCTATCTGCAGGAGATTGGCATTGAGCTGTCGGTATTCGCCATTGACGATGACCCCAATCTTTTGGTATTTGGGGCAGGGGGTCTCGATGCCCCTGGTCAGGCTGTTGATATAGTCATCGAGGCTGTGGTAGCAGGCTTTAAAGCCGATTTCGTGCTCTTTATTGTTCTGATAGCCGATGTCTCCCATGCGTAATGAGGTGGCATAAGGATAGTAATAGGTCGTGTCATCGAATTTTTCCATGTCGGTGGGCTGGTCCCCCAGGTAAGAGACACATACCGTTGGAGAGGCGCCGAACAAATAAGGGATAATCCAGCCGTAGCGCTGTAGGTTGCGGATCATTCCGAAGTAGGCTGAGGAGGTGAAGTCCTTCAGCAACCCGGTGTTTTTATCTAATGACTGGAACACAGGCCAGAAGGACTCGTTCATCGAGTAATTGAAATGGATGCCGGCAATGACCTGCATGACCCGTCCGTAGCGATAACCCAGCCCCCGTCGGTAGACCTGTTTCATCATGCCGGCATTGGAGCGCCCATAGTTTGCAATCGGGACGCTTTCTTCTCCGGCAAGAATACAGGGCATACTGGTCGCCCATAGTAATTCTCGACCCAGTTTGGCATAGGCAAAGGTGTGGGATTCCCGTAGAAACTCCAGTACCTTGCCCATGTCGCTCATGGGCGGGGTAATGAACTCGATGAGGGCCTCCGAAAAATCGGTGGTTATCCAGGGGTGGGTGAGCGGTGAACCCAATTCGAGGGGGTGGGGGGTCTGTACCAGGTTGCCATCTGCGGCAACCCTCAGGGCCTCTCTTTCCAAGCCTATTTTTGCGTTTTTTAACAGGTTCTGCTGATGGGCGTTTATCAGGCTATTGAGGCGTTGATCGACGAGGCTGTACAAGATGGTACTCTCAGTTAAAGGTCATTAAAGGCTGTGCCATGTGCACCAAAGACTCATCCATGGCAGGTATACATACCCATCCGTCATGGGTATGTATACCAGGTTAGGTGGCATTGAGCACAAAACCACAGTGACCTCAGGGTAGTGACTTGAAGGCATGCATATCAATTCACTGACAGACTCCTAGGAGCCTGTTACCCAAAAAAAATCTTCGCGCCGGGTATTCTCTAAGGTAATCGGTTAGAATCGCCTTTCCTAGGGGCCTCTCGGATTATGGGGCGGGGCTATATTATGAGAATCCAGGGAAATTTTAACCGCTCTTCCACTTTTGCGGTAGATTTATCCATAATTCGACAGGCTCTTAGATATCGGTAATCAATCCTACTAAGGAGGGGATAGTTGAACAAAATAATAAATACCCTTTTATCAATAACCGCCTTATGGTTGGGGGTCGCAGGGGTGGTCTCAGCATCCACAGGGTCTGGTGAGTTGCTTGATCTGACTTCAAGCACGGCCGGCATCATGGCCGTGGTAATTTTCGTCATCGCATACGTGCTGGTGATGGGCGAAGAATTTACGCATCTGCGCAAATCCAAGCCGGTCGTTCTAGCGGCAGGTATCATTTGGGCCCTGGTCGCCCTGACCTATGCCGGGCATGGGGATACGCATACCGCGGAACAGGCGATCAAACACAATATCCTGGAGTATGCGGAATTGTTCCTGTTCCTATTGGTGGCGATGACCTATATCAATGCCATGGACGAGCGTCAGGTGTTCGAGGCGTTGCGGGCCTGGCTGGTTCACAAGGGGTTCACCTACCGAAAACTGTTTTGGATCACCGGGACGCTCGCCTTTTTCATCTCCCCCATCGCGGATAATCTGACCACGGCCTTGCTCATGTGTGCGGTAATCCTCGCCGTGGGCGGCACCAATACCAAGTTTGTGAGCATCGCATGCGTGAACATCGTGGTCGCGGCCAATGCCGGCGGGGCCTTCAGCCCCTTTGGGGCTATCACGACCCTGATGGTCTGGCAGAAGGGTATTGTCGACTTTTTCACTTTCTTCAAACTGTTCATCCCCTCGGCGGTCAACTTCCTGGTGCCGGCGGCGATCATGCACTTTGCGGTGCCCAAGGTGAGCCCCCCGGCGAGTGATGAGGAGGTCGAAATGCGCCGCGGCGCCGTCACTATTATGTTCCTGTTTCTGTGCACCATTGCCACCGCCGTGAGTTTTCACAATTTCATGCACCTGCCGCCGATGGTGGGTATGATGACCGGATTGGCCTATTTACAGTTTTTCGGCTATTACCTGAAAAAGACACATCACAGGGATGACGACGAATACGGCCACCTCCGGACCTCAGACTCGGTCATGGACGAGGCATTGGGGTTCGATATCTTCAGAAAAATTAGCCGTGCGGAGTGGGATACGCTGTTGTTCTTCTATGGCGTGGTGCTTTGTGTGGGTGGCCTGGGTGCCTTCGGCTATCTGGCTATGACCTCGGAGCTCATGTACACCCAGATGGGGCCCACCTTCGCCAACGTCATGGTGGGTTTTCTCTCCGCTATCGTAGACAATATCCCGGTGATGTTCGCGGTGTTGACCATGAATCCGGAGATGGCGCAGGGTCAATGGCTGCTGGTGACCTTGACGGCGGGGGTCGGAGGTAGCATGTTATCCATAGGATCGGCGGCCGGCGTGGCCCTGATGGGGCAGGCCAGGGGTAAATATACCTTTTTCGGTCATCTGAAATGGGCCCCTGCGATCGCATTGGGTTATGCAGCGAGTATTCTGGTCCACTTTTGGGTGAATAGTTCGATGTTCTAGGAGCCTGTCGGATTTAGGACTGACAGACTCCTAGGCGGCCTTGGGTCACTCGTCCCAGAACCCGCCGCCCAACAATGCCGCTCTTTCCCGGCCTCGGCCGGAGGGCGGTCGTCGATGTTGAGACTTTGCTTGGGCGTTCCTGGACTTGCTGCGCCGGACATGCTGGTGAGCGGGTTTTTGCGGGGTACGCTTTCCCCCGGACCGGTCCGGTCCGGATGGGTGTCGTCGGGCAGCCACTGATTTTTTAGCTGACGACCCGCTCCGGCGGCTACCACCCGCGGATTGTTTCCGGGGCTGAGAACGCCCCCTGCTGTTCCGTCCTTGCTGAATGGGCTCTGCCTGAATGCGGGGATCCGGCGCATAGCCCTCCACCACCACCTTGGGGATCTCGCGTCTCAACAGCCGTTCGATATCCCGCAACAGTTTGTGCTCATCCACACATACCAGCGAAATCGCTTGACCTTTGTTGCCGGCGCGACCGGTGCGGCCAATGCGGTGCACATAGTCTTCCGGCACGGAGGACAGCTCAAAGTTCACTACGTGGGGCAGTTGATCGATATCCAGGCCGCGGGCCGCGATATCGGTGGCTACCAGCACCCGCACCTTACCGCTCTTGAACCCGGCCAACGCACGGGTACGGGCACCCTGACTCTTGTTGCCATGGATGGCGGTGGCGCTCAAACCGTCTTTTTCCAACTGTTGGGCCAAACGGTTGGCGCCGTGTTTGGTGCGGGTGAATACCAGCACCTGGCGCCAGTTTCGTGAACCGATCATGTGGCTCAACATCTCCCGTTTGCGGTGCTTGTCTACCGGATGAACCAGCTGCTCGATCCGCTCAACAGTGGCGTTGCGGCGTGCGACCTCGATCAGTTCGGGGCGGTTGAGCAGGCGGTCGGCAAGCTGCTTGATTTCGTTGGAGAAGGTGGCGGAGAACAGCAGGTTCTGGCGTGCGCCGTTGCCAGGCAGCAGAGCCAGTATTTTGCGGATATCATGGATGAAGCCCATATCCAGCATCCGGTCGGCTTCGTCCAGCACCAGGAATTCGACCTGTGACAGATCGACCGTCTTTTGACCGGCATGATCCAGCAGCCTGCCCGGTGTCGCCACCAGGATATCGACGCCGCGGCGCAGTTTTGCTATCTGCGGATTGATCTTGACCCCGCCGAAGACCACTGCTGATGTTAGTGGCAGGTGGCGGCCGTAGGTCTCTACACTGTCGCCTACCTGGGCCGCCAATTCACGGGTTGGGGTGATAACCAGGGCCCGAACCGGACGCCGACCGTTTCCAATGGGGGTGATGCTCAGCCGCTGCAGCAACGGCAGCGTGAAGCCGGCTGTTTTGCCGGTGCCGGTCTGGGCGCCGCCCATAACATCCTTGCCTTGCAGAATGGCGGGGATCGCCTGGCGCTGGATAGGGGTGGGTTCACTGTAGCCTTGCTCGTCGATGGCGCGCAGGAGTTCGGCCGACAGGCCGAGGGTATTGAATGACATGGGGGGTACACTCTAAGTTTTGCCCTCCCAGCGGCAGCATTCGCTGGCGGGAGCCGGTCTAGGCTGGATAAGGGAATTCTTGGGTAAGCGGGAGGCCCTGACCCTGATATAGGAGGGGCAAACGGCTTAAGAGTTTTCCGACGACTCTAAGGGTGCTAACCGGTCAGGCACCCGAAGAATTTCGCAGTGTACCAGAAACTTAACTAGAGATCCGTTTTCTTCTCTTAGTCGTTTTGTGCCCGCCTTTCTTTTTTCCGGCTTGTTCCAGCCGTGAGATATTTAGCCGTTGACCGCACACCCAGGCCTTTCTGAGATCCTGAAATACCTCATTTGGCATGCCTTTGGGCAGGTCGACCAGGCTGAATTCGGTGTGAATATCGATATGTCCGATGTGCTGGGCATCCAGCCCCGCCTCATTGGCAATGGCGCCGACGATATTGCCGGGTTTGACGTCGTGCTGATGTCCCACTTCGACACGAAACCGCTCCAGGCCCTTGGCGGGTCGGGTGGGCCGGGTCTGCGGCTTTCGCTGATGCGGCTTACCTCGTTGCTGGCGCTGCTTTAGCTCAGCTCTGGGGCGGGCGGGCTTGCTTTTTTCCGGTTTCAGCAACAACTGCCGATCACCGATGGACATCTTGGCCAGTGCCGCGGCGATCTCCAGCGCCGGCACATCGTGCTCTTGCTGGTACTGTTCCACCAGGCTCTGCATGAAATCCAGTTCACCGGCGGCCAGGGTATCGCTGATGCTCTGTTTGAAATCGGCGATCCGTTTGTTGTTGACCATCTCGGTGGAGGGCAGCTCCAGCCGCTCGATCTTTTGCCGGGTCGCCCTTTCAATGACGCTGAGCATCCGCCGTTCCCGGGGCGCGACAAACAGGATAGCATCGCCCTGGCGGCCTGCCCTGCCGGTGCGGCCGATGCGGTGAATATAGGCCTCGGCATCATAGGGGATGTCGTAGTTGACCACATGGCTGATTCGCTCAACATCCAGACCACGGGCGGCGACATCGGTGGCAACCAGGATATCCAGTGAGCCCCGTTTCAGGCGTTCGACCATCTGCTCCCGGTGTTTTTGTGCCATATCGCCGTTCAGCGCCGCGGCCGCGTAACCTCTGGCCTCCAACCGCTCGGCCAGCTCCGCGGTGGCAATCTTGGTACGCACAAACATGAGTATGGCTTCGAAGGGCTCTACTTCCAGGATCCGAGTCAGCGCGTCCAGTTTGTGCAGACCGCTGACCAGCCAGTAACGCTGACGGATGGTAATGGGCGTGGCGGTGCGGGTCTTGATGGAAATTTCCCGCGGGTCATGCAGATAACGCCGCGCGATGCGCTGGATCTCGCTCGGCATGGTCGCCGAGAAGAGCGCCATCTGACGTTGCTCCGGCGTCTGATCCAGGATCCATTCGACATCGTCGATGAAACCCATACGCAGCATCTCATCCGCCTCATCCAACACCAGCGCCTGCAGGGTATCCAGCTTGAGCCTGCCCTTGCGCATGTGATCCATCACCCTTCCCGGGGTACCGACAACCGCATGCACGCCCCGCTTTAATTGCCGTATCTGGCCGGTATAATCCTGGCCGCCATAGATCGGCAGTACGTGAAAACCCTTGATATGGGAAGCATAACGCTGAAAGGCCTCAGCCACCTGGATCGCCAGTTCGCGGGTTGGCGTGAGCACCATCACCTGCACTTGCCGGTGGCCGATGTCGAGTCGCGACAGCAGCGGTAAGGCAAAAGCGGCGGTCTTGCCAGTGCCGGTGGGGGCGTGTCCCAGCAGGTCCAGACCCTTGAGCAGATGGGGAATAGTCTGGGCCTGGATCGGCGTGGGGGTTTCATAGCCAACCTTGTCGAGCGCGGTCAATAGCGGGGCAGGCAGGTTCAGATCGTGGAAACTGGGGACGGGGGGGGTGGTGTCGCGCATGGGAGTTCCTGGTAAGGGGAAGAGACTTGGTGTTGGGTATGATTGGACAGCGCAGTATAATACCGCTCCTAGTGATTACAATAGCTCCAGCGGGCAGATGATGAGTTCAAAACAGATTTGGATCGATGCCGATGCCTGCCCGAAAGTGATCAAGGAGATCCTGTTTCGGGCCGCTGAGAGGGTGGGCGTGCCGGTGATCTTGGTTGCCAATCACCCCCTCCAGGTTCCCAGATCTCGCTATATTCGCTCGATTCAGGTGGCAGCCGGGTTTGACGTTGCAGACAACTATATAGTGCGGCAGGCGCAAGCGGGTGAGCTGGTGATAACTGCGGATATCCCGCTGGCCGCTGAGGTGATCGCCAAAGGCTGCCTGGCCTTGAACCCCCGCGGCGATCTCTACACCGAAGATAATATTCGCCAGCGTTTAAACATGCGGGATTTCATGGACACCTTGCGCGGCAGTGGGGTGCTTACTGGGGGGCCGGTGGCGTTCAGCAAGGCTGATCGCCAGGCCTTTGCCAACCAGTTGGACCGGTTGCTGGCAAGCTAGATTACGCTCTGCTAATACTATTACCTAGATCCTACAAGTGATCGGTCTCTAAATAGCTTAGGCTATTTGCCTCCAACCATCGAAGAAATGTACTCAATTCAAGGACTTTTCGCTTCGATCACTTTTCAACCAGATAGCTTCTTAACCCTTGATACAGAGCAGCGGTTTCAATTTTGCAACTTTGCATGCCAGCCCGGCCTGGTGACTGGCCTCCACCACGGCTGAGACATCCTTGTAGGCGCCCGGCGCCTCCTCGGCCACACCGCGCATTGAAGGGCTGCGGATAGTGATACCCTGCCCGGCCAGGTCATCAAGCACCTGGTGGCCATGCCATTTTTTCCTGGCGGCACGGCGACTCATGGCGCGCCCGGCACCGTGGCAGGCGGAGCTGAATGATTTCTCTTCCGCCTCCCGGGTGCCGCAGAGGATGTAGGACGCGGTGCCCATGGAGCCGCCGATCAAGACCGGCTGCCCAACCTGTTTCAAGCCGTCCGGCAGGTCGGCATGGCCGGGGCCGAAAGCCCGTGTCGCCCCTTTTCTGTGGATATAGATTTCACGGGGCCTGCCGTCGATCAGATGGCGCTCCAGCTTGCAGGTGTTGTGGGAGACATCATAAAGAAGCGTGAGTTCGGCTTTGGGCACGACCCGTTCGAAGGCCCGGCGGGCCAGATGGGTGATGATCTGCCGATTGGCCAAGGCACAGTTGATGCCGGCACGCATGGCACCCAGATAGGTCTTTCCGAGCGTTGAGTCGATGGGGGCACAGGCCAGTTCCCGGTCGGGTAACTGAATACCGTGTTGCCCGGCAGTGATCACCATTCGTCTGAGAAATTCAGTACCGATCTGGTGGCCCAGGCCACGGGAACCGCAATGAATACTGACTAGAATGTCACCTCGCTTGAGGCCAAAAGCAGTGGCAATTTCACTATCGAAGAGTTCAACCACCTCCTGCAGCTCCAGATAGTGGTTGCCGGACCCCAGGGTGCCCATCTCGTCGCGTTGACGCCGTTTGGCCTGTTTGGAGACCGCCGCCGGATCCGCACCGGCCATGCAGCCGGCCTCCTCGATATGTTGCAGATCCTCCCGGTAACCGAAACCCTGTTTAACCGCCCAGCGGGCACCACCAACCAGCATGGCGTCCATCTCTCTTTCTTGCAGGCGGATGTCGCCGGTGCTACCGAGCCCCGCGGGAACCATCTGAAACAACGACTCTGCCAATTCCTGTTTGAGGGGTTCAATATCTTCCCGGGAAAGACCACTATGCAGGGAGCGTACTCCGCAGGAGATATCAAATCCAACCCCGCCAGCGGAGACTACGCCTCCCTGCTCCGGGTCGAAGGCGGCAACCCCGCCAATCGGAAAACCATAGCCCCAGTGGGCATCCGGCATGGCGTAGGCCGCCTTGATGATGCCCGGCAGGCTGGCCACATTGGCGGCCTGCTCAAAGACCTTGTCATCCATCTCCCGGATCAGCTGCTCACTGGCGTAGATGATGGCGGGCACCCGCATGCTGCCGCTCGGCGCTATCTGCCATGAAAACTCTGAAAGTTGTACCGGTCTAAGGTTCATCTAAACATCCACCACGCATTGGGCGAACCAGTCACCCTGGGAGTTCTGTGCCACCCGCAGCTCGGTGTAGGTGGCGCCTTTTATCTCTACTGCCGGTCTGTGCCGGGCGGGATCGATGGTCTCTCCCCAGGCAGTACCGTGCAGACGCCCATCTTCCAGGGATACCGTAAAGCGGGCAAAGAGCATCTTGCGGGTAGCCATCTGGTAGATCAGGGCGTTGAGCCAGTCCACCAGCAGCAATTCGCTGTCCGGGGCCTGGCAGTGGATCTCAACGGTGAACTCGTCGGTCACTCTGGCCGGGTCAGTGATGACCGCAGTCATGGCCCTCGCCGCCTGTTCAAAAGCCGCTGCAGGGGATTCCCCGAAACCACGTATGCCAATATCCGCCTGATGGTGGAAATGCTCCCAGTGGGCTACGGATGAAAGCGACAATGCCCCATCCTCAGCGCATATCCGTGAAATGGCCGCGACGCACGCCTCTCATCAGGATATCGAATTGATCGCCGTCGAGCCGGATGAGCTGCTCATGGTCGCCCCCTTCGAGGTAGACGCTGGCCAGACTGGTAAGTGCCTCATCCAGTATGCTCTCCAGGCCGTAGGCCTCTCCGATCGGGGGCACGGCGCCGGGATCGCAGTCTTCGAAAAGCTGCTCGATCTCCTCTTCACTGGCGAGCTGCAGATCCCTACCGAGTTCATCTCTGATCCGTCGTAGGTCCACCCATTGGCTGGCCGGAATCACGGCTAGCAGGTAGCCCTCGTTATCCTTCAGCAGCACACCTTTGGCGATGTGATCATCGGTGATGTGAGCGGCGTCGGCAGTCTCTGCGCTGGAGTAGCTTTTCGGGTGAGAGATCACTTGATATTGCGTATGTTTTTCAGTGAGAACGTTTAATACTGATGCTGCGATGGTCACTATAATACCTCCCGAGTTTTTAATGGGAATACTTTGAAGATAGCACAATGCGGGGCGCTCTTTTAGGTGCTGATTTTCCGCAATACGGCCTCATGACGTCGTGAAAGTTGTTCCAACTGCTCATCCATCGATGTCGCCGTCCATGTCTCGATATGTCACAAAAGCCAAAACCCCGCTCATGTCCCTACCACCAGCGGGTCGTCGAGATCCTTGAGCAGGGTCAGGACCGAGAGCGCGGCCAGATAACTGGTCGCCGGATTATCGGGTGAAGGTAGGTTGTTGATGATGATCGACACGGTACCGAACGCGCCCACCGCCTCGATCTCATGCCGATTGGACGTGACCGAGGGATCCGCCCACAACTCGACAACCGGTTCGACGCCGGCCGCCAGACCAAGTGCTGCCGCCACGTTGACATTCCGTGGAAAACGCCGCACCGCCTCAGCGGCCTTGCCACGGAATACGCATATGCGCTTTGAGTCGTCGGCGACGCCTAGAGTATGCGGAGCTTTTGTGGTACGCAAAACCAGCCGTTCGATGCCGCAGATGCGGGCCACTTTGATATTGTCCAAGCCGAATATTGCGCCACTGGGCACATAAACTCGGCGTCCGTACGCAATAGCGGCTTCACGTACCTTTGCCAAGAAAGACCGGTCTGCGAGTGCACCGACACTCATCACGACGGCATCCTTACTCCGTGCCAGCGCATCCAGAAGATGGTCGTGGACGGCATCTATGGATGCGGCTTCGACGAGCAAAGGATAATCTGCCTCTAAAAACGAATCGATGTCCGGACAGCATTTCGCCGACACACGTTTCGCATACGATTCCATCCGAGCGGTTTGTACGTCGTAGCAAGCGGCGATCTCAACGATATCATCGCCGTGAGACGCGATTATCCCGGCGATATTGCCGCAACCCAGCATTCCTATTTTTACCATAATAATCAAAGTTATCAGTCCTGAATTCGTATCATAAGTGCATAACCTCTGTAAGCAACTGAAAGCAATGCGCCTTTAAGGTAAGACAAGACTTAGGCGCTAAGTAAACAGTTACCAA
>JBDLIZ010000068.1:0-15028 GCA_039714615.1 Pseudomonadota bacterium
TTGCAGTGAATTCACTTCGACGAATTCGCCCCACAACTCGAAGCTGCCTTTTTCGAATGGCGGGTATTCTGGCTGCAGACCAATCGAGGAAATACTGCTGCAACCCGATGTGAGGCTCAATACCAACAGCAGAACCATAGTGTTTGGATGAATTCTGACCCATAGTGGTCCTGGCGACCTGTTGATGATCCGAAGGTCAAGCCTCGAACGAATTCTCTGTTGTAGGTAGCGCATGTAGCCGATCATGGTGTTGCTAGGGGGTAGACCAAAAAGAGATCGTCGATGATCTTTTCCTGAAGACGCGGGAGGCAGGCGAGGGCATTGTCATAGAACAGCTGACCATTATTTTCTCCCCACTCGAGATACTTTCTCTGTTCACCGACACACCGCACCGTGTCCTCCAGCAGCACCTCGTTATCGCTCGCCCGAATGACCCGAACCCGCGTTTCCAGATACGCGGCCGACGGGGGGACGATCTCATAACTACCCCACAGTCCTCCCTTAGTGACCCTCAGCTCCAGAACGGTGTCGATCCCGTTCAGATCCAATTCATCGTATCGAATCTCCTCGTCCCTCTGTTTTGGCCCCCTGCCTGGCAACGGAACAAACGTATAACTGCTGCGCTGTTCGGCCAGCTGCACGAAGTCCTTGAGCGCGGCTTTACGAAGATTTTGGGACCTCAGCTTGTCCAGCGCCTGGTTGATCCCTGCTTCGGCCTTCTCGATCTCATCTCGGGGAGGGGTGTTCAACACGCCATACCCGGCTCCGGCGATGGCGGTAAAAGGCGAGACTAATATCCCTACGAAGGTCCCGCCCGGAACCGGGGCTACGAATCCGAGGAGAATCGGCTTTACCGCACCGGAGACAAAACCTCTCTTCAAACCCCCAAACCTTCCTTTGGCCGGTCTGGTGAATTCCAGTTCGGCACGATATTCTGAAACGGCCACGCCTATGGTGCCGAGGTCTGAGCGAAATGCTTTGGTTTGTTCCGGCGTCATGCGGTAAGTGCTCGGAATGCCGGCACAACCCGTCATTACCGCCAAAACGATGACCGAGACGATCCACGATGGCCACAGGCCACCAAGATATTTTGTATACATAGAGCTTCGATGACTCGTCGTTTCTGCAAGTAACCTTGTGCTGCCCATGGATGATACTCTGAATATATTACACTATGAGTAAGTGGGGGTCTTTTCAGGATGCGTGTAAAAAGTAGTAACCTCATCGAAATTCCTTGTGGTTCCCTAGCTTCGATGGCCGCTCGGTCTTTTGGATCTGACTCGCAGCGGGCGCTCTGTTGACCGTTTCGGCGAATTTCGGACAAGTACTACGGCGAGATTTGCAGCAATAGTCTCTACACTACGGCTTTGGGTGATTCCAATCAGGCTTTTTCTGGAGATGCACATGACGTGCATGGCAGGAGGCATGGTCGGCTGCTGCAACGGATGGGGATATGTGGAGGGCTCTCAGGTCTTGTGTGGGCGAGCGAATAGGGCGGTGCTGATGGCCGTGGCTGCCAATGTCCAGACAATTACAGGACCAGCTGGTAAGTCAAACAATGCAGACGCGACTAAACCGATTCCGTACCCCGCAATACCGATTGAATATCCTGAAACCAGCCGCACACTGTCGTGCAGAAACCGCCCTGCCAAAGCCGGGATAATGAGACTGGCGAACACCAGGTATACGCCTACCAGCTGCACGGACACGGTAACCGAAATAGCGAACAATCCATAGAATAACGCATGACTCCGATACGCCTTAAACGCGAACCATACCGTCAAGACCATCAGCGAGATCAGGGTCGGCGGTCCTAAGCTCTGATAGTCGACCCAGAGAATCTGTCCAACTAAAAGCTCCTTGAGATGCTCCCCTCCTAGAGGATCGTGTGCCAACAGCAGTATGGCTGCGGTTGCGCCCAGCACAAACACGCTGCCGATGATCGCCTCTTGGACATGAGGCCAGCGGCGCTCGGTCCAGTACAGCAGCAGGGCACCGGCGATGGCAGAGACGAAAGCCGCGATTTGAACCATCACTCCATGTGCCCCCAGTCCCAAAGTATGGGCTGCTATTACGCCAAAGCCTGCCAGCTGAGCGACTGCCAGGTCGATGAAGATGATGCCGCGCTGCAATACCCGTTGGCCAAGTGGAACATGAGTGGCTAAGACCACCACTCCCGTCAGAAAGGCGGGGCCGAGGATTCCGATATCCATGACTTCCCAGTTCATGAATTAACCCTGGCCAGTTGGGTGACGATGTCTTCGAATAAGGAAAACAGGTCTTTGATGTCTTTGGTACCACCGACGGTGTACGGCAAGACCAACTGGGCGACGCCGGTACGGTTTGCGAGCCATTTGGACGGTCCCGAATCGCTGATCGGCGAGCGTATGATGGCCAATGGTTTTTGACGCTCGAGTTTGGCTTGCAGACCGGCGAGGTGCCCGGCCGATGGCGGTAAACCCGGTTTTGGCTCCAATGCCGCAAGTCGCTCCATGCCCAGCCAATTTAGTAGGTAGAGCCATTCCCGGTGATGAACGACCACGGTCTTGCCGCGAAGAGCGTCCGCTCGAGCTTTCCAGATTGCGACGGCCTCCATCCAACGTTTCCGGAACGCCATTAACCTCGATCGGTAGTGTTCCGCATTCTCCGGGTCAATTTCAGCCAAGCGCTCCGACAGGACCCTGGCCACAGATAGGATATTGCGCGGGTCCAAGTGCACATGAGGGTTCCCCTGAGCATGAATATCGCCTTCGCTGCGGTCCAGTCTTTCTGGAACTTCAAGCAGCGTGACATGATCAGACGCCATCAGATGACCTGCCTGACCCGGCTGTACCCTGGGATTGCGGGCACGTCGTAACAACAGGGGAAGCCATCCGGCCTCCAAGTCCGCGCCACTGCAAATCAGCAAGTCGGTGCGGCGCAGCTTGGCGATCAGCGATGGCCTGGCCTGGATATGATGCGGATCCTGCCCCGCCGTCGTCGCCGAGAACGCCGTGATCTTGTCCATTCCGATCTCCTCGGCGAGCGCTTTCCATTCGGGCTCACAGCTAAATACGGCGACATCTGCAAAGGTGTGTTGCAGACTAAGGAGCATCGACAACAATAGTAAAAAACCTGTTCTTCTCATCTTGATCATCTCAGTATTTGTGGGCGCCATGGGCGCCCAGCGTCATAATGTACTGAAGTTGGAACTGATCGTCTGCGTCACCAGGGCGCGAGTGATCCCTACTATATTGCAGGCGTAAGCGGCTGAACTCGCTGTGCGCGTAATCTGCCATGATCGTCCAGCGCCAGGGATCGTGCTCGGCGAGCAGGCCGGATTCTTCGAGCACATCGCCATCCGCTTCATCCGAACTGTTGCCGGTGACCCGCAGGTTGTTGTCGCTCCACAGCTTGTCGTAACGCAACCCTGCGCGCCAACGGGGTATGAACTGATAGACCCCCTGCGCATAGAAACCTTGCTGGGTGCCATCGTAGGGGAGCAAAGCCTCGCCGGTATCATTCGAAAAGGTGACAGCACCCTCTTCGCCCCGATGGAAGTACTCCATTTGGAACACGAAATTGCGGTTGCGGGTGTCGCCGTTCGGCGCCCATTTCCATATAATATCCAGCGCTGTCAGATTGCTGTCTCCGGCGAAACTGAAGGTTTCATCGACCTGCCCATCATGCGCATGTCCCGATTGGCGGTCTTTGGGGTCTGTGCGCAGCTGCGACAGTCCGACCCGGAAACTGTTACTTGCGCCGACATCGCTTCCCAGGCGCGCAAAGTAGTTTTGTGCGCCACCAAGGAACTCGCTGCCATCACCACCGGCAGGGAACCGTTCTCCCCGCAGCGCTTCCATGCCCAGCTCCAGATAGGTGTCAGTTGGGGCCAGCAAACTCAGCCGCAGACCATCGTCACGATACTGCTGCCCGAGAAACGCCTGGCTGGTCAATGGCGCATCCGCGAAGTCCCAGGCGTGGGTATGCTTGGTATTGAGGTAGCCGGTTTCCGTGTAAAAGCGCCCGATGCGCAGCCCCAGGCCCGCTGGCAGGCTCAGCGTGTCAACAAAGGCCTCTTCAAGGTCCACCTCGGTACTTCCTTCTTCCTCGTGCAGACCGATCGTGGTCTGCGCGAAGAACCAGCTATCCACGTTGGCCGAAGCGCTCAGCTCGGTTTCGGTAAGACTCAGCCCTTCGGGCTTGAGGCCCGCCTCTCCGCCGAGCTGAAAGCCCGGCAAAGTCCAGTCGTCCGGGTCGCGTGAGTAACTTGTGGCACTCCCCTGGACCACCAGGGAAATGGCGGGGTTGAATGCGCTGTCACTTCGCCGTTTAGCGGAAGTCTTCTTCACCTCCACCGCGGTTTGGGCGGCTTGGCTTTCAGCGACCTCGGCTTTTTGTTCGGCATCCCTGATGCGCGTTTCAAGTGCACCAATGCGGACTTCGTACTCCTGTTGCATTTGCTCGATCATCAGTTTCAGCTCGGTGACGTCGTTAGGCTCGGCTGGAAACGCAGAAAAGGGAAAAACGAGTGCGGCGGCGATCCCCGTGCGCAGGATGAGACTCTTCATCGATGATTACTCCTAAAGACAACAAACGTCCCCGGTGAGCAGCTACCGGGAATTGTTAAAGATCAAGCGTTCGTAATCTGTGGAGGAGGTGCCCGGGGATGGAACGGGAGAAGACTGGCAGGATCGAATACGAAAACAAGGACGTGTGGTGTCGTATTGCCCTGGAAGCAAGGAAAGACAACTTGTGCGGTGCCAACAACGGCGTGCTCGAGCACGCCTGCGGCAAGGCAAACATCGCAAGTTTCTTCTCCAGTATCGGAATGATGCCCAATGGAATGCGGTTGAAGAAATAACTGTGATACCAGTAGGAACAGCGCGCACAACAACAACTTCCAGCGTCTAAGGTCGCTAACCGCCGATGTGGTGTTTGCTAGGTGCATGAGTGATATGGACTCACGAAATTGATAGTGATGTGGTTCCGACTCTAGATCAAGGATTCGGATTATTTTGCCAGTATTGCATCTTATTCCGTATCGTTCTGGCGGGGTTTGTAGCTCAGGTATACTCCGCCGGCCGCGGCCTCGAACATCAAGCCGCCTTTAGTAAGACTGAAAACGGCGACACTGGGATTATAGGCGGGGTCCACCGCCGCCCCCCGCTTGAATGCCACCACACTGGCCCGACCGACAAACTCCACGTGTCTCTGCTTGAACCAATCCAGGGCCGCTGCATCCTTGAACAGGATGACCTGGCTGTAGCTTTGTACACCGATCTGAGGACCGAGATTCATCACCCACTGCGAGCTGCTGCCGATGAGCCTATTCTGTTCGATGACCAGACCCCGTCCGTAGGCCCCGCCCCACACCAATCCCGCCCGGATCACGGAAGGGAACACGGCCAGCCCATAGGCCTGCTCGAAAAAAGGTCTCAGCTGTGGGGTTTTCTCTAGAAATTTCTCGATCGTCTCACTGACCCTCAGCTGCATGGGGTCCGAGGAATCGGCCTGCCAAGTGGGCTGCGCGGTTCCATGCCGGCTCAGCAGCATGAGCAGGATAAGGGGCAATACACAGAAGCGCTTCATCGCATACATTCCAGATGAAATGTGACCCAGTCGGAGCCGCCGGACACGTCGCCCAGGATATCCGATGTGCCGAAGATGCCGGATCGGTGCACGGCCGTCATGCCGGCATAGCAGTCACGCGTCAGTTTCGACTTGATTAAATTCTCGATCGGAAAATCGACCTGAAACTCGAGATAGTTCAGCAGGTGCGAGGTGTTCCTTTCGCGGCTGGCCTGCTTTAGCTGCTCCACGACCGGTATCTTGTCGGCATAGGATACGCCGAACCCGAAACCCCAGCGGAACACCGGCTTCTCGGTCCAGGGTAGGTATCCCTTGCCCATCGCCATGACATACGCTGCGTAGCTCCAGAAATCATCCTGGTGATCGCGTTCCAGGTGGCGGAAAAACGCAAGTTTTCCGTAATAGTCAATCCGAGGTCCCTTCTGCAGCAGTTTGCCCAGGGTTAGCCCTGCGAGCCGGGTATCGACGACCTCGCTGGGTTCAATCCATCCGGCCATCAGGGCGGGGAAGATGTTTTCCTTCGCCGTGTAGCCGTAATTGATCCGCCATGACCATTCGTCCTTACGCGGGGAGGGGACGTATTCGGAGTCTCTCGCGGTACCGAACAGATAGGCGGCACCGACAAATCCGGCGCCGCCGAGGTTGTCGGCGACCAGCGGGCTGTCGAGAATGGTGCTGTCGTGGGCCTGGAACCCGAAATTACCGTAGACGAAGACGTGATCGGTGAGACGATAGGAGGTGTTTACGCCGAAACCGAGGTTTATTGCATCCCCCGGGCGGTAGGCCGGCCGATCCGCTCTGGCCTCATCTTCACTGACGCCATAGTAATATCCCGTCAGCCCGTCGTCCTGCCAGACGAGGTTGATAAAGGGTGAAATCATCCAGTTGCCCCAATCCATACGGTAGCGGTAGGTGAGATCGAGCTCCTCGCCGTCATAGCGATTCAGCAGTTCCGTGACGTAGGTGAGCTTCAGCTCGCCCCAGTCACCGCGCACTGAGCCCGAGAGGCCACCATCCACGGTCTGACGCCTGGAGCGCAGGCCGTCGAAGAAGGCATCATCTTTCGGGTCGAGTTTATTGAAGCGATACCGGCCCAGAATGTCTAATCTGTACGTATCGTTTTGGAAAAGATGAACACCGATACTGGTGCCGTGGGCGAATAAATATTTTCCCTCATAGAGATAAAGCGGCACCAGGGTCCGATAGGTCTGGTCGCCGCGGTAGATACTATCAGCAATCACCAGCCCGCCGCCCAGCCCAGGCGTGTATAGCGGTGCGTCGATGATCGGTATCTGTGAGAGTTGCTGTGCGCCCAATACGGCTGGCAGCGAGAGCAGTATGGCGGCGAACAACAAGCGTGTGCGGCAATGCGTGCGATTCGATATATATTGCAGAGCAGGCATTGTTAACTATTTTGAATCGCTCAATGATGTGCAGCAGCGGGTGTCTCCCTGTCAAGGGCAAAGTGTAGGAGATTTAACTGCATGAGTCTAATAATCTGCGTCGATGTTTGCCAATTCGAATTTTGGCTGGCAGTCGGTGAATTCAGGTTTCAGATGCATCACCGGATTACATACATGCGAATTGATCCAACTCAAGCAAGAATCTAGGGACACAATACCGCAAGCAAGAATCTAGGGACACAATACCTATTTCGAAGCAACAAGCAAGAATCTAGGGACACAATACCTATTTCGGATTTTTGTTGCGAATTCGACTCCCGCCAAAGAGAGAATTAGGGTGCGTATTTATGGGTCGCCTTACGCGAACTCGTTATTTTTTGGTGATCACGAAAAGGAAAAATTCGTGGCTAAGGAATGCGAATGAAATAAGTTACCTAACTGGCGCCGCATGATCGTTCGTATTCAAGGCGCGACAATAGGCGCATAGCTTAGCTTTGTAACTATTTTCGCAACGCCGAAGACGGGCGATGAGGCAAGCCAGTTGGGGAAGTTATTTTAGTAGCATTCCTAAGGAGGCGCTTTGCCTATCGACACGGGTCGATGAGATGGAGACCCCGAAGGGCAGACCCCGAAAATGCGGGAATGTTTTTAGATCTGATGAGTTCTCAGACAAATGGCAGGCTGCCTGAATATACTTGGCCACCACTGGCGTTTCCTTCTATGCTCAATATATCGCCTTCATTGATAATGACTTGTCGTTGATTTGATCCGCTTGAGCGGATAACCGCCCGATGATGCTGATTTTCAACTTCCATTGCCGTGACACCGAACACGGCATGAATGCCGTGCTGATTGGCGATTAAAGAGGCATGGGAAGTTCGTGTTCCCAACTGGATCAGCCAGCCTTTTGCTTGTTTCAGCATGGTAGGAATGTCATCCACGCCCGGTGAATGCATCAACAGCAGTATGCCATCCACAATGCTATGACCTGCTTTTATATTGACTTGCGTTACTTTTTTGTTGAGCTCAGAAAGCTCTGAGCTGATAAAACCCACCATACCACGATAACCTCCACCGGACACGCCAACACCCCGCACAATGGGAACCTGATTTTGGCGATTTAATAACGGAAAAGCCTGGCGCTTTAAATTTTCGTTACGTGTTTGCAGAAACCAGAGATTGCCGTGTTCACTGGTGAACTCGATGTCTTGGGGGGCATTGAAATGTGTATCTATTTTGAAGGCGGCATTTTCTACCTGGCGGTAAAGGTCTGGATAGTTCGACCTCATTTGTCCAGGAATGGAATGTATTGAATCGCGCGTGACAAAAGATGCAACCAAGTCATGACCCTGGGCATTCTTTTTGTATTCGCCGGAGATGTCAAAGCGGTTGGTTTGCCGATTCCTGGTAAATACCACCGCAGTCAAAGAATCTCCTTGGCGATCATCGCTGTAGTTTCTAAGATTGCCGAAGCGCATACGCTGGATGATCACGCCAGTATTCCAATGATGGGACAGTTCATCGTATTCACGGTATTGCGTTGCCGCGGCACTGTCCCAACTGTCAAACACCGCCTGAATGGCTGTTAACAAGGCTTCATAGGGATTTCTTAAAATATGCGCCAACGCATCCCCGAAGCCATTGCGATAGATGACTTGTTTATATTCTTCGGCAATCTGGCGCATGGTCTCTGGCGTGAGGTGTTCTTTCAGCGCTACACGTTCGCGTTTTTTGTACTGGGTGATAATGGGATCGAAATACGCGCCTTCCATACCCCATACCCCGGCGGCGTAATCACGCAAAAACAGCCTCAAGCTGTCGTATGCAAACCAGGCATCACCGGTGGATTGCGCCAATGCGGCTGCGATCTCGTCGTTGATACCAATATTGGGTATCGTGACCAGCATGCCAGGCATGGAAATCGCACTACTGCTTCTTAATGAAAGCAATAATGGACATCTTGAATCGCCAAACCTGAGCGGTTGTCCAATTTTTTGTGCGAGGTTCTGCTCCAACTGCGCGATCCAGCGTTTGCTTTGGGTGCGCAATAAAGCGCTAAACCGGGTTCGATCCAAGGTGCGAGACAATGCAATTAAGCTGGAGGGCAATGCGAATCCTTCGGGGACCGGCAGGCCCAGCGCCGCCATATGGGCGAGATTCAAGCATTTTGATCCGTATATCGTCCGCGCATCGGGTATTACAGGCAGCGCTTCAGCGCAGGCGCTAGCGCCGAAATAGAAGGGTTCTATAAGTTGTTCACGGAATCTCAATTCCGGGAACAAGCGTTTGTCTCCCCGTGCGTTCAAGCGTGTTGTCATCTCCATATCGAGTATTTCAGCAAGCTGTAGCGCCCGATGCAGATCGAACTCGCTGCGACGCAATAACCCCCCTACAAACTGGTCTACCTGGAATTCTTCATTGTCGGTGACCATCATGGCGGTATCATGATATTGGGCTAAAAGTCTGTAGGACACCTGATGATGCTCGTTGATAAACAGCCTGACCAAATCACGCGCTTGGCTGGTATAGAGTCGAGCTCGACCAGGCCCTATTCGATCAAAGAGCTCTGTAAGGGTCACACTGATTAAACCGTAAGTCCCAAGCTGCGCGATCAGTACGCCCAGCACGTCGAGTTTATGGGAAAGGCAGTCCGCTGAGCTGTATTTCCACTCCTCGAACAGCGAACCGAGGCGCAGATAAACAATCCGTTCAATATCTTCGTCCAACATCATCAGTTGGGAACGCGTGCTGGGTTCTGAGCTTGCGAAAAACTCTTCTCTAAGCGATGCTCTGATAGGACCCGATAACCGAATAGCGCGCAGAGCATCTCCCTTGTTCAACGCTTGTTCAAATGCGCGCATCGCCTGTGCCGTGGAGGGATGTTTGGTGGGCAGCGTATGATATGTTTGCGCATAGTCATTGGGGTCATGGTTGATCACATTGCGCAATTGATCCCTGAGTTCCAGCAACAATTGCTGAACGTTAACAGACCAGTGATCCCCGGTGAGAATCCCTTGTCGCAGCGCCTGATCCGACTGTTCGAGTATAAAGAAAGGCAACGCTTCATTGAACTCTTGCAAAGAGCCGTCGGAGAGGAATGTAAGATAGCCCTCAACAACATCTAAATCCTGATTGGAGAATCGGCCGTGAATTCTTTCACGCAGTTCGTGGCTGAATTTGTTATCGAGATAGTTATCGTCCAAGGTTTCAACGGTTGACCATGCCTGGGCCAGGTCATTTCGCATTCCTAGTCTCACGCGAGGAAGCACTTTTATCAGCGGGCGGAGTGTAACGAGTTTTTTAGGGTCATTAATTTGGCATAAAATAAGACCCAGCAGATACTGTATTCTCTCGGCCAAAACATCCATGGTACGCCCGCCTTTGGTATCGGAATATATTTTTCGCAACTGGATATTAGCTACCAAGCTGGTGATGAGCGGTTCGGTGGCGTTAATGGACAGCATATTCATTACTTCCATTACCCACTCGACGCGCTCCCATCTTCCAATCTTAGCGCTGATGCCAAGCTTGGCAATGACGCGCGCAAGCGCAGGGTTGGTTGTTGATTCTTTATTCTGTATAAGATGCGCAATGATTGCGACAAGGTTGGCCTGAGCAATTTCCGCGGTTTTGTAATAGTTCACAAACACCAAGGGTATGAGTAACCGTGCCGTGGCTTCGATGAGTTCGAGATCGCCCAGTTTTAAAATGTCATGATTGAACTCGATGAGTTCGTTGAGAAGGCTTTCGTCAAGCAGTGTGGGTGTGGTTTGCAGTTGATCGGCGATGGTTTGTAAACGGGTTTGTGCTTTTATGGCGGATTTTCCTTTTTGCATCTGTGCTTCCGTATTTATTTCAGGCATGTATTGGTCTCCTGATTTGGATATCCTCTAGCGTATACCGATCTTAAGAAGAGGTTCCAACCCGTCGAAAGTACTGTGGTACTTTTTGTTGCGATCCACTAAGCTTGGTGCGAACGCCTTCCTAAGCCACTGACTTCCCGGGTTCTGGTGGTCTGTTTGTATAGGGCTTGGTAGAATAAGTCAATTTCATTTTGAAGGGCTAGGCCTGCCCGTTACCCACAAGTAGGGTGGATTAGCGGCGCATTGGCATGGCTTTGCGGCACACTCCCCGGGGGGAGTTAAAGGGGACGCTACCCTTTTTTCTCTTCTTGTTTTGGTCTGCCCTGCGGCCGAAACGTTAAAGATCCGCCAACCATTTTTTCCAGTTTTTTAATAAATCGATCTGAACCACACGCTAAACCCTCTTCAAGGTTTCTTCTGATGATCGCCATTTCTTCGGGCGTATCACCCTGAGCTAACCACGCAGACCAGTCTTCGATCTGATCTGTCAGTCTTTTCCATCGGGGTTTGTCACTCAATACTTTATCATCGCTCAGACCACAGTGGCAGGCTGCACTCGACCAGCAATAGCGTTCAGCTTGCCTGACCCTTCGGGCACACTTCGTCGCCTAAATATCGGGAGGATTGCTGTGACCGCCACGCCTGGGCCAAGACTGAAATGCATGCATTACAGCGGTTTGAGTTCAAACATGAGGGATTCTGGTTTGGCGAGCCACGAAAAGATTTACTTCACCTCTACCAAGCTATTAAATCTTAGCGAAATAAGAGAAAATACATCCGAGCTAAGTAGCTGTTTTAAAAAACGTCGCAAGCACAGGTAAAGTAAGGGGCAAGGCCGCAAAAAACCAGCGTGCACAGGTAATTACATAAGGGTTTTGAGCCACCGCGACAGGCAGCTATACCAAGCGCAATAGGTTTTAGAACAGCTTCTTAGAATCCAGGAGAATAAGAATGAATACTCGGCCAACCGCACAGGCGCGGAAAACGTCTAGTAGAGCATGGCTTGCTAAACTAGTTGCCGCTTTAATTATTTTCCACTCGGCTGCTGCCTTATCAGATGATTCGCAAGAGTTCTCTCGGTTGCCATGGCGAAAGCATCGTTTGGACTTCAATTTGGGAATATTCTTTCCAACCATCGCATCGAGCGTCCGCCTGGAGTCTGAATCCGGCCTCATTGGCGGGAGAATCGACCTAGAGGAGGAAGCTAAACTCGATGGTTTCGAGAAAGTCATCTACTTAGATGGAACTTTCCGGATCGCCGACAGGCATGCACTCAACTTCGGTTATTTTGAATTAAACAGAAACGGTACAGCGATCGCTTCCGCCGAGATTCCGTTCGGAGACATATCGATCGGCGCAAACGCGCGGTTCGACACCGAATTCGACACAAAAGTCCTCAGACTGGGCTACGAATATGCAATCTTGATACGCGATACTTGGGAGCTAGCCCTTCTCGCAGGCGTTCACTTCACCTCACTTGACGTAAGCGTCAACTCAGAAACGCTAGGTGTTTCAGAATCTGCCAGTGCGGAGGCGCCTTTGCCGACGCTCGGGTTCAAAAATTACTTCAGTTATACTGACGACCTTTACCTCAAACTGGCGGTCGAGTGGATTAGCTTAGACATCGAAAATATTGCCGGGACGATCACGAACCTGACTGCAGTTATACAATATAACTTCAATAAAAACATAGGTGTTGGGGGTGGATATGTTTCTTTCGACATAGGGATTGATGAGACTCCCAGTTCAGACAACATCACGGGAAGTTATCTCTATCGAGGTCCGCTGCTTTATCTCAATGTGGGTTTTTGAGCTTGCTCTGCAGCGTCCATAGCTGTAGACCATGGTGTACTCTAAACCATCGAAGGATAACCGCCTTGACAATCTTCCAGGCTCAGAAAGCCCAATCAGAGGGAGAGCCCTGGTGCAAATAGGAGAGCAGAACAATGAAACGGCTATTGATTTTCTTGAGCCTTGTGTTGCCGCTGGCGATGAGTGCTTGCGATGACGATAATGAAGATGTCACTACTACGCCGCTTACCATCACATCCGAAAATGCTCAGCAGGTAACCAGCGCTGTCTGGAACACTACAGCGGATGCTAATGATCTTGGCCAAATCTCGGAAAAGACTATCGAGGACCTCATAATAAGAGCAGAACAATCGCAGGCTGCCACGGTCACTGCCACGGCTTTGGGCATCTCGCTAGATTTTCTGGTGAACTGCGACAGTGGTTCCGTCAATATCAGCTGGGGTGATGGTGATGACAACACTAAACCCACCCCCGGGGACACTTTCACTTTTAAGTTTCTGGAATGTTTCCTCGAGAGCGCCGGAGCCACTTTGAATGGGACTATGTCGCTAACCCTTAAACCAGAAGTTGGGACCGGTCCTACTCGGATTGGGCTAGCGGCAGACATCAGATTTAGTAGCCTCCAGGTTTCTACCGATAGTGAGCAATTCATAGCAGACGGCGATGCCACGCTCATCGCTGGAGCGTTAGTGCCAGAGGATACCTCCTTGTTGGGTGTTCGCCTTTCCGGTGATTCTCTGACCCTGAAGCAAGCCAACAATGCGGCGACACTCAGCGGTTATTCGCTGCAGAAAACTATCGACCCACTGGTTCAGACTCGGCCATACACAGTCCAACTAAATGGCACACTAGCCACAACCGAACTCGGCGGTTCAGTAGAATTCAACACGGAACAGGTCCTGCAAGGTGTTGGTGATGAGCCCCCGACTAGTGGCGTGCTGTTGATCCAGGGAAGCAATTTGACGAATGGACTCAATGCGACGCTAAGGGTTACTGCTATTGGAGAAGGGAAAGTACGGCTCGAGCTCGATGCAACGACAGAAACGACCTGGGATCAAATACTGTAATCGCCGGACAGCGTGGTATCTGTTCTGGTGGTTACTTCCATGAAGTCGAACGCCTTGGCGAAGAGTTGCCTCGCAGTAGTGATCCTCGCTCTGCCGATGCGCCGGATTCCCTCGCGGGCATGGTTATACCCATGACGAATGAGTTTTCAGGACACATCGCACACCGCCTTTGCCGCATAGCCGCGTTAGAACACGAAAACCATAGGAATAACTATGCCTTACGTGTTCTGCCTTGCTCTGCGACAAATACGACGCACGCTGCGCACCTGAAAACCCATCCGTCATGGGTATATCGCCTCCTCGCTGCTTGCAATTTGCGCTGATTACAACGTGATCTTCCTGTTTCCCAATCAATATGCTGGTGGCTATTCGGATTCCGGACGCTGACTGCCGAGGATCAGTTTGTCCAGGTCGGGTACGGCGCCAGGGTCACGTACCTTGCGGATTTTGATGGCCTGCTCCGCTACTTTCCGGCATATCTGCCGTGATCCGAACCAGCGCTTCCACAGACTCTTCACCAGAATGCTCAAGCCGCTGGTAGCGACCGCTGCACCGCCTTCTACCACCGTGCTCTTAGGGTCCAGTGATATCTGCGGGCGACTCAGGGTGCCCACTAACTTGGTAAATGGGCTTATGTAATCGCTGAGGCTCACGCCAATGCCCTGCAGCGGTATGGTCTCGAAAGTGAAATCGATTTTTTCGCTTACCAGATCGACTTCACCTTCGGCGAGAACAACGGCATGATCAGTCCGGATAACAATCGCCGGTGAGGTTTCTACCTTGCCATTAGTGATTTCGAAGTACGCGCCTTGACATTCGATCCGGGAGTACGTTGCTGTTTTTGCGAACGGATTGACGGCGCCCAGCAACTCTGCGATGAAGTCCCCGGCGAGCGGGCCGAGCTTGGATCGGCGCACCTGACCTTGGCCACCGATAATCCAGGCGAAGCCATCGAGCGATGCGGCAAGCTCGCGCGGGGTATTGCCGGTTGCAGACAGCTGCGCATCGATGGCGTGGTGGGGTAGCTGATCCAGTTCCTCCCGCGTCATGCCCTCAAGCTCAATCATCGCATTGGTTGCCATGATCTCTGCCGTGATGGTCCTACCTGCGGGCGTCGGCTTCAGAGTGCCACGCGCTTTCAGTTTGCCTTTCGCCGCATCGACTTGCGCACGCCGGACTTCCAGCACGCCGTCTTTCAGCGAGGCTTCGGCTATCAGGTTGCGGAAGCGACGTTCCCGCGTGATCAGGTCATCGAATTGCAGATTCAGTGCCGCATCGAAGGTGTCGAGTACGTCAAACGGCAGCGGCTCGT